>WVZO01000689.1:265-3620 GCA_011772425.1 Candidatus Aminicenantota bacterium | reverse complement strand
ACTGATCAGGTTCTGTAAGAGGTTGAGGCGGAACCAGGTGGGTGTCTTCGATTATAAAATTCATATAGCAAAATGCTTGCAGCCACCCCCAGGTTTAACGAATCAATCCCTCCTTTCATCGGGATGCTTACCCATTCGTCACAGCAATCTTTTTGCAGCTCACTCAACCCTTTGCGCTCATTTCCCAGCATTAAAACAGTAAGGTCATCATATGTGACACCCTGTTGGGGCTCCTTATGATAGGATATCCACCTAAATTGCCTCTCATTCACATACAAAACGGGTATGCCCTTTTCCTTTTTGCGGGTAATCAATTTTTTTGCCTATCCCCGTTTCTTGTCCCCGTTTCTTCTTCAAAAAGCAGATAACCAACGGTGCGCACTGACAATGTATATATAATTGCTCCTGTTCTTTATTTTTTTATAAATCCCTTCCTTGTTCACCAATTGGAGTGCCGGTACATTAAAAATCTGCTGGAAATGGTATAAATTTCTTGATGGCGTTTCCTGGGAGGCCTTGACCTCGATAAGTAAAAGAGGTTGATTCTTTTCCGCCACCAGGAAATCAACTTCCAACTTGTCTTTATCCCGGATATAATGAAGAGAAAATCTTCCGGCCCCCAATTCATTCCAATAAGAAATCAAACGGTTCAACTCGATTGCCACCATATTCTCAAAGCGAATCCCCTTATCTGGGATTTCCGCGTAATTATATAAATACCATTTCTTTTCTTTTAAAATCGCCCGGGGAATCTTTGCTGTCCAGGGGGGAACCTTGAAAACCATGAACACCTTTTCAAGTAAAGACAACCAGGTTTTCACACTGTCGAAAGATACCCGCAAATTTTGTGCAACAGAATTGATGGAAAAAGGACTCCCCACTTTTGACGGTAATATTGAATAGAGCAATTCGATGGTATCAATATTTTTTACGTCTGAAAAATTCCGGACTTCCTCTCGAATCACCTGCTGAATATAAGACTGGGTCCAGAGATTATAAAAATCAGCGCTTCCTTTTAAAAAAGGTTCGGGAAAACCTCCCACGTTGAATAATATCTCCCAGGTTGAAGCACTCTCTTTTTCATTACCATTACCTGGAACGACGCCGTTTAACCAATCGACGGATTTTTTCGGAATTACCATGTCCTTTTTTTTTGTTAACTCCGAGAGCGTGAAAGGAAAGAGATGAAACATAAAATACCGGCCGGCTAATGAATCGCCACCTTTTCGAAAAACATCCAGGCGGCCGCTGCCGGTCACCAGGAATTTATATTCGTCGGCAAATTCATCATATAGGCCTTTCAAATAATTTTTCCAGTTTTTATATTTATGGATTTCATCAAAAATCACCAGGGGGATGGAGTCATCCACCCGATTTATTTCCTGGAAAAACGTCGGGTTTTGGGTTATTTTCCTTTTATGTTCAATAATATCCCAATTGGAGTATAAGCTATTTTTAAATCGCTTTTGTATTTGTTGGGAAAGAGTGGTTTTTCCTGCCTGACGCGGGCCTGTCATTAACACCATTGCTTTATCGGCCGCTAATTTCTGCCATAATTCCAGGTAATCATATCGTTCAATCATATGACTATTTTACCCCATAACCTGAAAAAGTCAAGACTTTTTCCGAGTGTAACTTGAAAAAGTCACGACTTTTCCCGGGTGGAGCCTGAAAAAGTCGGACAGGAAACATTGGGAACCCCAAAAAAAGGACAAAAAGGAAAATTTTTGCCTATCACTTTTTTATAAGGGAGATTTTCTCAGTTTTGGCGGTATTTTTTCAGAATCAGAAATGGCATGTCATACCTTATACCGGACTGGTTGCAGTATCCCCCCCAATCTCTTCATCCACGTTCACGGATATGGTATATGCATAAAATACCTGACCCCCATTTTAGCCCGAAAAATCTTAGAGAGCGCTTTTACCGGCACCAGGTAGTTGTGTCTTGCCAGGCATATGTATATTTGCTGTTTGTCCTTGTCCTTAGAAAGTCCCACTGCCGGGACCAAACAGTGCAAGTGAGGGTGATACCCCAATGCTCTGCCCCCGGTGTGAAGAACAGCCAGAATACCGATTTGTCCCCCGAGATATCGTTTATCAGCGGTCAGTTTATTTAGCGCATAAACAGCAGCTTTGAAAAGAATGGTGTACATTACCTTCTGATTGGAGCGAACAATGGGCCCTAGTTGTGCTGGGAGAGTAAAGACCAGATGAAAATATGGGACCTCTAATAACTCTTGTTTTCTCTTTTCCAGCCAGGTTTGGCTTTTGGCCCCATGGCACTGAGGGCAACTTCGGTTGCAGCAGGAGTGATAGACATACTCCATATGTCCACACTTATCATTATCACATCGGACGAGACGGCCTCCTTTAGCCCCGGTGCGACAAGTAGCAATATCCCACAAGGCTTTTATATGACCAGGTAACATGGCATGGGCAAAGCGAGCCATATACTGTCGCCCAAAAGTTAAAAAAACCTCAGACAGGGTAGGCAAGGGCTACCTCGCTATTTCTTTTCTCTTATGGCAATATGCAATATGCAATATGCAATATACAATATACAATATACAATATACAATATACAATATGAATATGAAATGTGATGCGATTGCATATGATGCGCTGGGCATCAGACATAAGATATCATTTCATATTGGCCATAATTTCGTCAATGGCTCGAATCGTGCCTTTGGCGAGAGTTTCAGTTATGTGGGTATAACGAGAGGTGGTTTTGATGCTCCCATGACCCAACAATCGCTGGATACTATTTAAGTCAACGCCCTGCTCCAGCAAATGAGTCGCATAGGAATGGCGTAAAGTATGCACCGTCGCATCGCCTTTCCCCCAAATGCCGTTGTAAGGAGAAGCCAAGGCCGCTTTCATTGCTCTTCTAAGCGTGTCGACTTTAATCGGTTGAGACGGTTTGGATTGGAGGGGTGAGGAAATAACCAGGGCTTGGGTCGATTGTTCTCTCTCCAATATTTTCTCAGCATTTCCCGGGTCGCCAGCGAGTAGGGAACATAGCGGTCTTTTCCTCCTTTCCCATTACGGATAAGAATGGTTCGCCGTTTTTTATCGAAATCACCGATTTGAATACCAACGGCTTCCGATATACGCAAACCACATCCGTAAATAAGAGCTAAGCAGGCACGATAAACCGGTTTCTCTACGCAGTTTAGAAGTTTGCTGACTTCATCTTGGCTGAAGACGGTCGGTACTTTGAAACGTATTCCGGGGCGAATGAGTTGGAGAACGTGCCATTGGCGCTCAAGAGTTCTCTCGAAAAAAAACTTAATGGCACACAAGTGAATTTTAAAGGTACTTCGTGACACCTTGCGCACATTAACCAAATTCA
>WVZO01000689.1:0-184 GCA_011772425.1 Candidatus Aminicenantota bacterium | reverse complement strand
CGTCGACTCTTTGAGACCATGCAACTGCATGTCCTCAATCATTTTCTCTTTAAGTTCAAACATGTGAACCTCCTATGAAATTGGATTTCAAAAGGAGATTCGGCTCCAATTCAACTTAGATTTAGTTGTATAAAGAAAAGACCACGGTGTTGGTTTTACCGCGAAGCGGTTTAGTCCAACTTTT
>WVZO01000749.1:1672-1941 GCA_011772425.1 Candidatus Aminicenantota bacterium | reverse complement strand
GATTTTCTTTTCATCTTCTCCCTCCTTTTTTAATGACTGTTTGATTAATTTCAATGGCCCATATCCGGGAACTATTAAGGTCGGAATCAGCGATGGCCTTATAGGGAGGAACTGCATAGATGGCGCCGGAAGCGGACTGGAAGATAAACCTCTTATAAGTATAAACTTCCGTATTTGTTCCTTCAAAGATTAACTCGTACAGCCCCCGCTCCGCCGGGGCAATTACCCTAAAGGATACATGAATCGGATTCAATTTCAATCGTTTGTTC
>WVZO01000749.1:300-1646 GCA_011772425.1 Candidatus Aminicenantota bacterium | reverse complement strand
TAACCGGTTTATTTTTGTCCAGCAGCCGCATTCGGGTGCGCACCGGGTTTTGTTCATAAATGGTGAAAGTGAGGCTCATGTTTCCCAAAAGTATCTTACTTATCCCGGTCTCAATCTCCGCTGCCGCGGCCAGGTCATCGGCATTGAGCATCAGTGACGTTTCCAGCCCTCCAAAAGATAAAACCACCGGTGTGCCCCCATTTCTTTCCCATTTACTTTCAATGGAAACCCGAAACGTTTGTTCTCCCTGGAGCTCAAAAGTCTCAATCCAATGTATGGCTTCCTCCTGGGAAAACAATAGACTTGAAAAAANNGAAAAAATAAAAAAACTGAAAATTATAAATGGTAGATGCTTCATCTTCACACCTCCTTCTGTCTGGCTCTCCTTTTAAGAAAGTTCGATTTTATTAAATGGATTAAAAAAAGTCAATAGTCTGCCGGGGTAAAAAAAATTTTTTTTCTTGAAATCCTTTTTTATTTAGTATAAAATTTTACCGCAAATAAAAAACTTTTTCTGCCGTCAATGAGGTAAAGAGTATCGGGCAATGGAAAAAGTAAATGGAGCTTCAATGAGAATTACGCCGTAAGAATATATGGGAGCTAAGGCATAAAAGATGGGAACAAGCAATAAAGCGGATTTTAATTGGGAAGAATTACTGGGACAGATCAGGTTTAAAAACGTCATTCCCGTTATCGGACATGGACTATACCGGGTCGAGATCAAAGCGGGAGAGAACGGCGAATGTTTGCTGTACGACTTCCTGGCCAAACGAATTGCGGAAAAGTGCAAGGAAAAAGAACCCACCGATGCGAATCACAAGTTCTCAAAAGCTGCCTTTAATTTTTTGAAAAAAAAAGGGTACGATTACAAGAAACTATCACTATTCCTGGAAGACACATTGAAAGAGGTCCGTTTAATTCCTGCCAATCCGTTACGGAAGCTGGCCAGGATTAAGGCGTTTAATATCTTTTTAACCACAGCTTATGATGATTTCTTGATAGATACTATAAATACCGTCAGAACCGTTCCCACAGAAATGCGGTATTATGGAGTGTTTGATAAAGTATCTTCTTTATTGGACTACCAATTATTGGGTTCTCTTATGAAATCTGAACGTACTTTAGTATACCATATTTTGGGGAACCTGAAAAGAAATGTGGTACCTGCGTATACGGAAAAGGATATCCTGGAAACCATCATCGAGTTTCAGAAAGATATGGCAGACAATCGTTCTGAAAACCAACTGTTTGGAAAACTTGAAAACAGCAGCTTGCTTTTTATGGGATGCGGATATAATGATTGGTTGTTTCGCTTCTTTATCCGTTCGCTAGCTAACGAACCCTAT
>WVZO01000749.1:0-199 GCA_011772425.1 Candidatus Aminicenantota bacterium | reverse complement strand
CCCTCGCCAGGAATTGTCGGTTTTTTTGAAAGATTATAAAACGGAAGTTTTCTATTCCTGTGACCACACTGATTTTGTGGACCTGTTGTTCGAAAAAATCGAAAAGGATTATGATAATGAAATTATTCAACCTGAGGATTTTCCTGTTACTGTGTTTCTTAGTTATGCGTGGGATGATAGACCGGCCGCGGATCGACTG
>WVZO01000428.1 GCA_011772425.1 Candidatus Aminicenantota bacterium | reverse complement strand
GTATAGAATTGATGCTGGAATTCATACCCTGATGGACCTGGGATAACAATTTCACTGCCGGAATAAACAGTCAAATCGGTGTCGGTGTTGTTCTTAATGGTTACATCAAATGTGTCGGTCATTTTTTACCTCCTTTTTTATTTTTAGTGATATTTTTCTCTCCTTTGACAATTAACGGTAGATTTGTTAATTTGTAACCTTAATCAAGGAACTCAGTTGTTTGATATTTGACTTTTGACATTCAAAGTTTACCGCAGGTTCATTCTCTCTTTCACCGAATGTACCGCCTATAGTATAATATAAAAAGATGCCGGGCACTACCACTAATGATTCAAAAATTGCCAAATTTGATTCACTCGAATTCGATATCCTGGAATTCGGAGGGTAATTGATGGAATTTCTCTTTGAAGCACTGGCTGAAATAAGATATATTAGTAATTCCCACTTCCTGGGCCACCTCGCCGACATTCCCGAATTTGGCTTTGAGTAATTGAGCCGCCCGTTTGAGACGATACGACCGGATGAAGCGGTGAGGAGGTTCACCGGTTAAGGCATGGATTTTCCGGTATAAGGTAGCCCTACTCATATAAAGTTTCTTTGCCAATTGTTCCACGTTAAATTCCGGGTCGGATAAATTCTTTTCGATTACTTCATGCATCTCTTTTATAAACGCTTCATCCATGGAAGAAACCGAAATTTCATCAAGCTGCAGTCCCATCTGGCGTTCTATTTTTAACTGCCATTGACGGCGCAGGTCGATGAGGTTTTTGATCCGGGCATGGAGCTGTCTGGTATTAAAAGGTTTGGTAATATAGTCATCGGCCCCGGTTTCAAGCCCCCGCAGGATATCCTCTTCTCCCCCTTTTGCGGTTAAAAGCAGGACGGGGATATGGCTGGTGCGAACATCATTTTTCAACACCCGGCACAGTTCATATCCATCCACGTAGGGCATGATAATATCACTGACAATGAGGTCCGGGATAAGTTCGCGGGCTTTTCTAATCCCTTCCCGCCCGTTTTCGGCTTGCTCCACGTTATAGAGGGGTTCAAGAGAGTCCGAAATAAAATCACTGGTGTCGGCATTGTCTTCCACCAGGAGAATAAGGATTTTTTCTTCTTTTTCAGCGGTTTCGAGTTCCTTTACGGCTGCCGGTTCATCCTGTACTTCTTCTTTTTCCAGCGGGGGAAGTAGGGGGATTTCCCGGGGCCCCTTGAAGTTCGACGGGAACAGCGATGCATCCACTATTTCTTCGGATTCCAGGTGGTCTTTTCCCATGGGCAAGCGGATGATAAACTCTGTGCCTTTGCTTTCACTTTCGACCTGCCGGGCAAGGATTTCTCCATGATGCAGGGAAACCAATTCCCGGGCCAATGCCAGGCCGATCCCGTATCCTTTTGACCGGTGTTCGAAGGTTTCCTCGGCAAGATAGAAGCGGTCGAAAATATGCTCCAATTGTTCAGCCGGTATTTCAAACCCTGAAACGCAAAGGGATATCTCCAGGAAAACCGGCCCTGCCGATGATTCCGCTTCCCGTGTTTCTGCCTGGTTTTTTTTGACGGCCGCGGTTATTTTCTCTCCGTCAGGAGTTAAATTCACCACGTTCAATAATAGATTACAAAAGATATCTTCCAGCTTTTCCGGGTCAAAATAAAGGGTGATGTCTTCGCTTTCCGCAGAAAAATCCAAATCGATTTTTTTATAAGCAGCAGCCAGGTGAAAGGAGGCCAGGATACCCTTTAAAAAAGGAACGATATGCTGCTCAAAGGCCTTCAATTTCATTTTTCCTTTGTCGATTTTGGAGAGGGCCAGTAATTGGTTGATCAACGCAAGTAATCGCTGCGAATTTCGGCGCATCATCTCCAGTCTTTTCTTCTGCCGGTCATCAGTACATTGAGAAAGCATTTGCTCCAGAGGTCCCATGATCAAAGTCAGGGGCGTGCGGAATTCATGAGAAATATTGGCGAAAAAACGAGTCCTCACCGACGCCATTTCTTGCAGTTCCTTAGCCTGTATTTCCAACCGGCCGGTCTGGGCTTCCAACTGCCGATTCTTGGCTTCTATTTCTTGTGTTGCCTTACGCCACTTCACGGCAAAGTAAAACAGGAGACCAAATAAAAATACATAAACACAATAGGCCCACCAGGTCTGGTACCAGGGGGGAAGAATTTTAAAGCGAAAAAACGCTTTACTGCTCAAATTATTATAAACATTCCTGGCCTGCACCTGGAAACGATACGTCCCGGGATCAAGATTGACATAATCCTTTTGAGCCCTGGAGATCCAAGCTGACCAACTCTTATCATATCCTTCCAGGAAATAGCGATAACGGGTTGCGGATTCATTTTCGAAAAAGGAAGCCGCACATTGGAACTGAAGTTGCCTGTCTCTATGAGGAAGAATAAGTGAAAAACCATCGGACCCGGAGTCCTTATCTTTTATAGATTTAAAATTGTTGAAGACAATTCGCTCATTCACCATTACCCTGCGAATAAGAATTTCATACGGGCGCTGGTAGTTTTTTTCAAACCTGGTATCAAAACAAAACAGACCATCATTGGCTGCGAACCAGGTACAATTTCCTTCATCTTCCGGGTAGATGTGGTTTACCTGGGTGAGAGGAATCCTGAGAAAAGGCGTCGAATCAACATCAAGAGAACCGTCCGGTTGGGAAGTGGCTTGAAAGTTACGGCCCTGGGAATGGAACCAGATATTATTCTTATTTTTCTCTGCTGCGATGCGAAAGACATTCCTCGAACCGTTGGCAAATTCTTCCCCAAAGGTCATGTCAGGGATGAAATGGTTGGTTTCCGCATCAAAGCGAAATACACCTTTGTCTGTGGCAAACATAACATGGTCCGCTGCCCGGTAGACACTGACCCGCCCTGAAGGGAGACCGTGCGAGGTATGGTATGGCGTTACGGGGTGATGATCAATGGCTCCGCCTGCCTGTGGAGGTACGGCAAAATCTACTTTGATCACCCCTTTTGTTTCGGTGCCCAGCCACAGATTGCCTTCCGGGTCTTCTACGATGGTGCGGATATCTGTTGTGATGTCTTCAAATATTAACTCCCTTTTCCATTGTTTACTGCCGGTTTCGGAGTATAACGAAATCAGCCCTTGCTCCGTCCCAACCCAGATACGGTTGGGCACTGCCCCGGATTGCACTAGCACATAAGACCTGGCATTGATAACCTTTCTTTTTACCTGACCGTTCTCTACCTGGAAGACACCTGGATCTGCCGCAGCCAACAGGGAGTCCCGGACCGGGAGTAATGAATGGCACATGCCGGAAATTCCCGGGACAGGATGGAATTTACCCGTAGATTCAAGATAGTACAATCCCTGGGTGGTCCCGGCATATAAAAAGTCCCAGGTGCCGGTTTTGTGTTTGGTCACCGCAAGAACGAGCCCGGGGAGGTCTGAGCGATCATCGTAGATAGTAATTGGGGATGCATGTTCGATTTTCGAGATTCCTTTTTCCAGGGCCAGCCACAGGTTCCCCTGGGAATCTTCATAAACATATTTTACATTATCGGAAAGTATTCCCCATGATTTGTTATAAATACTCTTTATATTTCCCCGGGAGTCTATAACGCGGAGACCACCCCGAAGCGTTGCCAGTGCAAAATCTCCGGGTGAAGAGGAAAGCCCAATGCCGTGATACAATTGCTTTTCTTTCACGTAATCATCCACCCCGGTAGGAAATGGCTCGATGGTCTGACCATTATAAATATAAAACCCGTGTTCCCGGGTCCCAATCAGCAGTTCTCGGGATTCCGGTCCGTAAGGGCTTAACATGGAAAGTTTTTTTCCTGCAAGTATGTTGCCGCCAGGAATCTCTTCCAACAAATCATTCTTCATTTGCATGAGCCCGGTTTCTCTCTGTTGAACGAAAAGCTTTCCTGCAATGACAAAGATTCTACCAAAACGATCATCCGCCGGCCATGTTTTCATTTGTTTCCCCTGCGGATCCCAACGAAACAGGTATTGATAGGTCCTGAAATATATCCCCTCTCTTGTCCGGGAGATGTTGTATACCCACTTAAAGTTCTTATGGTTGTCTTCTACCTGGCTGAGTAAGGATTCATATTTTAACGTCCCTTTCGCGTCCGGGGAGAGGAACCCGATTTCATTAAGCCCACCCACATAAATGGTACCGTCATTACCGATTGCCAGGGAGCGTGCCCTCCAATTGGGCACGTTAATAATTCGCCAGGAAACCCCATCGAATACCATCACCCCTGCCTGGTTGCCCACATAGATAATGCCCTGCTTATCCTGGATAATGATCCAATTAAGGGGATGACGATTATATTCGTCGGGTGGGTAGTTTCTGAAATATTTGAACCCGCCATTGGGGAGAAAGGCAAAAAGGGACGGCTGGAGGAATAAAACCAAAAACAGCAATGCAAAAATAGAAAGAAGAAGAATTTTTTTTCTCCCGCTGCGTTCAATAATTCTCATTTTCTCACCCAGGTTATTATATTAGCGTAAAATCAACCTTATTTCAACAAGCAGGTACAATTTTTAGTCTCAAAACCCAAAAAAATGGCCGAATGTGGAGGCCGGGCGAATACAAGATTTGCCCCTACCCTTACCCGGTAACCTTCACCACCACAATGGTGATGTCATCCTGCTGCGGCTCTGTTCCGGCAAAGGTTTGGGCATCCGCAATGATTTGTTCCTTGATTTCAAATGCAGAAAGATTCCCGGTATCCATGGTCTCTAACCGCTGTTTCAATCTTTCATATTCATAAAATTCGCCCCCGGGGTTCTGGGTGTCCAATATCCCATCGGTAAAAAGCACCAGGATATCCCCGNNATACATTATCTTTAAACACTCCCAACGGAAACTTCGAGCCCTCCCCCTGGATAGTAGTAACTGATCCGGGATCACCGGATTTCAACAAGGGATGATTCAACCCCGCATTGCTAAAGGTTAACTCCTTTGTGCCAGTGTCCAGTGATACCAGGCAAAGAGCCGTAAACATTTTTTTATCGGTTTTAAAATAAAGGGGACGGTTGACGCGGGTCATAATTTCCCTGATGGAATCTGATTCGTTGGCTTTTGAAAAAAGAATGCCATCGGACATCACCGCAGTCATGGCGGCTTTCATGGCTTTCCCGGACACATCGCCGATGGCGATGCCGAATTTTGTTTTTTGTTCATTCAACCAGATGTAATCGAAGAAATCCCCCCCTACTTCGCTGGCAGGGACGCAAATCCCGGAGACATCAAACCTCGGGACTTCCGGGTCGGATTGGGGCATAATGGACATCTGGGCATCGCGGGCGGTTTGCAATTCGGTTTGCAGCCGGGTCTTCTGGGAAAGACCTTTCATCCGGAATCGATATAATGCAGCCGCCACCCCCAGGGCCGCCAAAACAACCAGCAGTTGAAACCACCAGGTTTTCCACAACGGGGGCGTAATAATGATTTTAATGGATTTACCCTGTTCATTCCATATCCCATCATTGTTGGAACCTTTTACCCTGAACATATATTCACCGGGTCCCAGGTTGGTGTAAGAAGCAAACCGCTTTTCAGATGTGGTATAGACCCAATCCCTATCAAATCCTTCCATCATATAAGCATACCGGTTCTTTTCCGGGATGGTATAATCCAGTGCCACAAATTCAAAGGAGAACACATCTTGTTTGTAAGAAAGGGTGATTTCCTGGGCTTCGCTGATATGCTTTTGCAAGGGCGAACCGGGTCCAACCACCACAGGCTTATTGAATACACGGAAATCAGTAATAACAATAGAGGGAATATGGGGATTATCCGTTATATGATCCGGGTAAAAGGCATTAAACCCCCTGACCCCACCGAAATACATCCGGCCGTTCCGGCCTTTATGAAATGCGCCGCCATTGAACTCATTACTCTGAAGACCGTCGCTGGCATTATAGTTCTTGAAGGTTTTGCTGCGGGGATCAAATCGAGATATTCCCATATTGGTGCTGAGCCACAGGAAACCAAAATCATCCTCCAATATACCGTAAACCACATCATTGGGTAATCCGTGTTTTTCCCTGAAATGGGTAAAGGTTCCCTTATCCCGGTCCATTAGATTTAACCCGCCGCCAAGGGTGCCAATCCACAGGTTCCCGGCCCGGTCCTCATGGATGACACCGACAATATTGTTGGACAAACTGGTGGGTGTATTGGGAGTATACCGGTAGCGGGTAAAGGTTTCGGTGTCCCGGTCAAACTTATTAAGCCCTAAGACGTTGGTTCCAATCCAGAGTGTGCCGGAATGGTCTTCATAGATGGTACGTATGTTATCATTGCTCAGGCTGGTGGGGTCACCGGGAATGAAGCGAAACGCCTTGAAGGTCTCGGTTTTCCGGTCCATTTGATTCAGTCCACCGCCAAAGGTGCCCACCCAAAGCACCCCGGACCGGTCTTGATAAATAGCGCGTACTGCATTGCTGCTCAAACTGGTGGAATCAAAAGGCATATTCTGGAAGCGGGTAAATGCCCCGGTTCCCGGGTCCAACCGGTTGAGCCCACCACCCTGGGTTCCAACCCACACCATACCATCACTGTCTTCAAGCACACAAAAAATATAATCCGTGCTCAACGTGGTGGTATCAAAAGGATCACTTCGATAAACAGTAAATGTACCTGTTGCCAGGTTCAAGCGGTTGAGCCCGCCGCCGCTGGTGCCAATCCAAAGTATCCCATCCCTGCCCTCATAAAAGGAATAAACAAAATCATGGCTTAAACTATTGGTGTTACCCCGTTCAGCACGGAACGTATAGAACTTTTTCCCCTGCCGGTCAAATTTATTGAGTCCACCGCCGGCGGTTCCCACCCACAATATACCTGACCGGCTTTCATATATGGAAAGGATTAAATCGTGGTTCAAACCATAAGGATTATTGACATTATATCGATGGCGAATAAACTGTTCATTCCTGCGGTCAAATTGATTCAGCCCTTCGATGGTTCCAATCCACAACATCCCGGAATGGTCTTCATAAATCGAGCTGATAACATTGTGACTCAAGCTGAAGGGATCATCGGGACGCGAGGTGTAACGGGTAAACGCCCCGGTTTTACGATCCAACAGGTGAAGTCCGCCGCCGCCGGTGCCCACCCAGAGTTCACCGGCATGGTCTTCACAAATGGAAGTGATTTGATCACTGGTCAGGCTGGTGGAAGTACGGGGAGTGGCCCGGTAATGGCTAAATGTGCCGGTTTGGGGGTCAAATCGATTGAGCCCGCCTCCATTGGTTCCAATCCAAAGAATACCGTTCCTGTCTTCACATAGAGCAGAAATGACATTACTGCTTAATCCATCGGGATCAGCCGACCGGAACCGGTAATGAACAAATGTCTCTTTTCCCGGGTCAAATTTATTGAGACCCCCACCAAGGGTTCCTATCCAGAGATTTCCCAAATGGTCCTGGCAAATGGCCGAGACAAAATCATTACTTACGCTGGTGGGGTCGTCCGGCCGGTTATTGCTGCGGTAGTGGATAAACACCTCTTTTTCCCGGTCAAATTTGTTAAACCCACTCCCGGCAGTCCCAATCCAAAGGGTACCGTTCCTGTCCTCACACAGGCTGGTAATGTTATTATTGCTCAAACTGAACGGATTTTCAGGATCGGGTCGATATACCTTAAAATTATACCCATCATATTTGTTCAACCCATCCTGGGTCCCAAACCACATAAATCCTTTGCTGTCCTGTAATATACAAAATACCGAGTTTTGCGACAGTCCCTGGTCCTGCGTAATATGCGTAAAGTTGATCCTGCGGCTCTGCGTCTGCATCTGCCCGCAAACAAAGACAGCCAACCCCAAACCAATTAAAACTACCAGGTATATTTTTTTCGTTTTCATTGTACAATCCGAATAATGATAATATATTTCAAAAAAGAAATCAATAAATCCGGTTGACCGTTTATGAGTTTGTTTGTTAAAATAGGATGTAAATATTTTGGAGGTACTAGATGAAGAGAATTTCGTATATGATTTTAATCGTTATGCTGGTTGGATGTATTTCACTGCTTTACAGCAGTGATAAAGGCAAAACAGACAAAAAAGAAAAATGGCAGTGGAAAGTCGATGACCTGATTACGCCGGACCGTGTCAGGGAATACCAATTGTCGCCGGAGGGTAAACAACTGGTCTGGACTATTCAGAAGTGGAATTTAAAAGACCACAAGACCTATCATATCATGTACCTGACCCCCCTGGATGTGGATAAGAAAAAAGGCGCAGAACCTGAGAAGATCCAGTTAACCCGCGGCGAGGACAGGTTTTATTCGATTCAATGGATTCCCGGGGAGAATAAAATCAGTTTTAAAACCAGCCGGAAATTCAAAAAGACCAAACCCGGGAACCTCTGGATGATGAATCTCAATGGCGGCGAACCCTATCCGCTTACGTCGTTTGAGCATGGGGTGTACCAGTACCGCTGGATCGACAAAGACAACCTGTTGTTTGTGGGCAGGGAAGCCAAAACCCTTTATGAGAACGAAAAAAAAGAGAACAAAGATTCGTCGGAATTGATAGAGGATGAAGAGCATCGTGTGGTTACCCGGTTATTTAAATATGACCTGAAAGCCAAAAAAACAAAACGGTTAACCGATAATGTTAAACCGCTCCGATATTTTGTCCTTTCCCATGACAAAAAATGGGTGATTTACAGCATTAGTATGAGTGTGCGATTTATTGCGGACCAGGAAATTCCGCCCAAATACTATTTAATGAACCTGGCATCCGGTGAAACCAAAGAGCTTTTTGCCGGTTTTAAGTTAAGACCCAGCGGCCAATTCGTTTGGGCAAAGGATAACACCGGGTTTTATGCGGGTGTCGTTCAC
>WVZO01000698.1 GCA_011772425.1 Candidatus Aminicenantota bacterium | reverse complement strand
AGATTTCACGAAAGATATGTAAAAGAAAAATCGATTAAAGAACGACTGGAAATGGCGGGGGAGTTTGTTCAATATGGAGTCACCGGGATTGAAGCCCATTATCCGGATGAGGTAAACCCGGACAACCTGGACCTTTACAAAGACCTGGAAAAGAAGAGTGGAATAAAGCTGGTCACTGTTCCTTTTTCCCATTTTTTCCATAAGGATTTTGAATTTGGCTCCCTTTCCAACCCTGATCCGAAAATCAGGGATAAAGCAATAAAAATTGCTGTTGAAGGATTAAAATTAGTTAAAGAAAGCGGTGCTAATTGTGCTGTATCATGGCCTGGTATCGATGGTTATACGTATCCCTTAGGAACTGTATTTTACTGGATGTGGAATAATTTCGAGGAATCTATGGCCCTGGCCATGGATGAAGTACCGGGGGGCCGGATTGCCATCGAACCCAAGCCTTATGAACCGGCTCCCAATAACATATATAGAACCACGGCCGAGGGGGTCCTGGCTGCCTTGAGAATAGAGAAAAAACTAAAAAATCCTGAAAATAGGAATTTATTAGAAAAAGGATATACTCTTGTTGGTTTGAACCCTGAAATCGGGCATGTAAGAATGGGATTTGAAGATGCTGCCGCGGCGTATTCCCTGGTGGCAATGGAAGGTCGGCTTGCCCATGTCCACTGCAATAGTCAACCCCTGGGCAACTATGACCAGGATTTAAATGTGGGCGTGGTGGAATGGCAGCAGGCGGAAGCGTTTATGTATGCCTTGAAAATGATCGGCTACCGGGAATTTTTCGGTATCGATATAAATCCTGAACGAATGCCGGTAAAAAAAGCTGTAGAGATTAATACCAGGGTGATGAATATTATTAATGAACGAATCGAATCGCTGCCCCACCAAAGAATAATCGACGCTTACCTGGACCCCGCCAATCACAGGGGTGAAATCGAACTGATCCTGGCAGAATCTATGAGAGTATGAAAATAAAGATGGACCACAGATTACACAGATTACACAGAGAGAATAAGATGGGTTTTTTGTTTTGGTCATTGATATTTTGGTCATTTGAATTTGTTTCGAATTTCGATATTCGTATTTCGGATTTATCTTAATCAAAGGGAGGTAACATGTATGCAATCGGTGTTGACTCGGGGACCCAGGGGACCAAAGTTTTAATCGTGGATTTTGCAGGAGAAATTTTAGGCAGGGGTTACTGGAAACATCGTATGACCCCCGGTTTGGAACCTGGTGCCAGTGAACAGGACCCAGGAATATGGATAACTGCATTTTCTAAAGCCCTGGAAGAAGCCCTTGATAAAAGTAAAATCGATCCCGCGAAAGTTGTTTCTATCGGAGTTTCCGGCCAGCAGCACGGTTTTGTTCCCCTGGATAGAGAAGGAATTCCTATAAGGCCGGCTAAACTCTGGAACGATACCTCAACCATAAAAGAAACAGAAGAAATAATTACCAAAATGGGAGGAAGAAAAAAATTTATAGAAAAAACAGGAATAAATCTTGCAGTAGGTTTTACCGCATCAAAAATTTTATGGCTAAAGAACCATGAGCCGGAAAATTATAATAAACTCTCAACTATTCTTTTGCCCCATAATTATATAAATTATTATTTAACGGGAAATACCGTTATGGAATTCGGTGATGCATCCGGCACAGGACTCATGAATATAAAAGAAAGGAAATGGAGTAAAGAGGTAATCAAGACGATAGGGCCGGAAATAGAAGCAAAATTACCGGCTCTTCTCCATCCTTCGGAACCTGTAGGATATGTAAAACCGGAAATTACCGACCGGTATAATCTAAAAAAAGTTATTGTATCCGGCGGCGGTGGTGACAATATGATGGCTGCGATTGGAACCGGGAACGTTGTACCTGGCATTGTTACTGCGAGTCTTGGAACTTCGGGAACCGTATATGCCTATTTTTCCGAACCTTTTGTGGACCCTGAAGGAGAAATTGCTTCTTTTTGTGACAGTACTGGTGGGTGGCTTCCGCTGCTCTGTACCATGAATGTAACCAATGTAACCGAACACTTAAAAGCTGTGCTTGGCTTTTCAAATGAAATTCTTGAAAATAGCGCTTCAAAAGCCCCCGCAGGTTCCAATGGTTTGATTTTTTTACCATTTATTTCCGGGGAGCGGGTCCCTGTGCTTCCCCATTCCAGTGGGGTGCTCTTTGGATTAAACAACACCAATTTTAACAAATCTTGTATTTCCCGTTCGATTATGGAAGGAACAATATTAAATCTCGGGTATGGATTTAACCGGATGAAGAGTTTAAACCTGGTCCCCGGTAAAATTCGTGTTACCGGTGGTGGTTCAAATAGTAAATTATGGCTTAAAATTTTAGCTGATGTTTTTCACACGCCGGTGGTTACGTTGAAAGAACAGGAAGCCGGGGCTTTTGGTGCGGCTCTCCAGTCAACCTGGGCCTATTATAATATTACAGGCAAAAAAATAACTATAGGTGAAATTACAGTAGAAATGGTCAAAGAGCACAAAGAAATTACAGAGCCGGATACCGGGAGTGTTTCGATCTACCGGATATTACAGGATAGGTTTAATTCGCTCTGGAAAACGTTAGCACCCGAGTTTACCCTCCACAAATCAAAAGAAAGGGATATGCCGGTTTAATAAAAAAGATGCCAGACAGTATAAATGAAGCAAATTCCGATAAACTATCATTATCAAAAGTTTTGCGGGGGTCCAGGGGGCAGTTTTTCAAAAGAGCCCCCTGGTCGCCGAAGGCAAAAAAAGTCAATATATTTAAGGTTGGCCTTTTTTAAGAATCTCTTAATTTTTCCTACACTAATATCTTCTATTGAAGCCTTTGGGCAAATTTCCTTATCCCNNCAGGGGGCAGTTTTTCAAAAGAGCCCCCTGGTCGCCGAAGGCAAAAAATAGTTCTAATAGAGTTCTAATAGGAGTTTCAGGATGGACATACAAAAAGTTTTCAAATTTTTTTAGTTTTTATGTCCGTCCTGTAGATAAAAATATGGGTTAGTAGATCCGCACGGAGGGCATTCGTTTTTTAGAGTGCCCGTGCGGTAGGAGAGTTCAGGGGGGTGGGAAATTTTTAATAATCAATAATCAATTGTCAATTGTTAATTATTAATGAAAGATTCCTATTAACCTTGCTCGAAGGGCACCTCTTTCCCCTTTTTTTGCCAATTTCTGGGAAGATTTTAGCAATAGGTAACCATATTTTTCAAAGCGAGTGAAAGATGATGGGAACATTCGCACACTCGCACGCACCGTACCCCTTTTTTCAAAAATGGCAATATGCCTGAATTTGATTTTCATGAGAGGAAGCCTCTTGTTTCTTTTTTTTCATTTCATTATTTCCTTAATGCTCCGAGTTTGATAAAACCGGGGAGGGTGCGTGCAAATGATCAAAAGTTTTCTCCGTTCTTTTGATTACTGACCTTCACCTTTTTTCTCTCCTTGCTGATTCGATAAATTCTGCGC
>WVZO01000764.1:289-1419 GCA_011772425.1 Candidatus Aminicenantota bacterium | reverse complement strand
ATCATTTCCAGGGAACGTTCCACCATAATTCCTACAATACTGTCCGCCAGGACACCTTTTTCTTTTAACATGAAGGCCAACTGATTGGATTTTTCATTCAATTCCTTATATGTCAACTGAATCGTTTCTCTGCTAACCCCGCTTCTCTTTTCCTTGCCAACTGCCCCCTTATCGGCCGGGGGTGCCACCCCCTGCCAACTGCCAACTGCGGAAACGCCGTTTGGCGTTCTCGCCGCCTGTTCTTCAAACAATTCATGAATGGTCTTGTCTCTCGGATATTTGGCTGCCGTATCATTATACTCCTCCAGCAGCAACCGCTTCTCGGATTCTGGGACTATTTCAATTTCACATATCTTTTGACCAACGTTCTCTAAACCCGAAGTGACTGTTTTTCTGAAATAATCGATGAATCGTTCAATGGTTTCAACCTTGAAAAGCCTGGTACAGTATTCAAAAATAAATCGGAGTTCATTTCCTGCTTCTACTGCAATTAAGGTTAAGTCAAATTTTGATATCCTACTCTCATAATTATATGGTAGTAGTTTTAAGCCGGGGATTTTTATCTCACTTCTATCCATATTCTGTAAAACAAACATGGTGTCAAACAGGGGGTTGCGTCCGGCATCCCTGGTTACCGCTATTTTCTCTACCAACTCCTCAAAGGGATAGTCCTGGTTCTCAAAGTCTTCCAGGGCTCTTTTTTTGACCTCCTGCAAAAATTCGCTGAGCGTTTTCTCTCCTTCAGGGTAATTCCTTATCCCCAGGGTATTGACAAACATCCCGATGATTTGCTGTAAATCCACATGGTTGCGGCCAGCCACCGGCGTTCCTACCACGATATCTTCCTGGCCGGTTATTTTTGCCAGGAAAATGGTGTAAAGGGACAACAAAACCATATACAATGAGGTACTTTCCCTCAGTGCCAGTTGATCCAGTGCGCCGGTTTCCTCTTCACTTATTTCAAACGAGATGGTTCGCCCTTCAAAACTTTGAACAGCAGGTCTGGGATAATCTGTGGGCAGATGGATGGCAGGGATTTCTCCTTCGAACTGTTTCTCCCAGTATTCTTCTTGTTTTATTATCGCTTCCCCTTGTTCACTGTTGTTCAGCCATTCCGAATAATCTTTGTA
>WVZO01000764.1:0-170 GCA_011772425.1 Candidatus Aminicenantota bacterium | reverse complement strand
CTTTTGATAAATCAAAGGACTGTACAAAATTTCTGATTATATTTGTAATTTGGAATTGGGAATTTGGAATTGGCTGGTAATTTGTAATTGGGAATTTGTAATTTTCCCCGTGTATCCTCTGGACCGGTTCCTCTTCCTTCATCTCAAAGGAAGTCCGAAAACTTTCATGA
>WVZO01000567.1:696-3824 GCA_011772425.1 Candidatus Aminicenantota bacterium | reverse complement strand
TGAGCTAAAACAAATTTTTCTGCTGTTAATTCCGGGTTGTTTAAATAGCCCCTGGCTAAACTATCTCCGGCAATACATAATTCCCCGGGGATACCAATGGGCTGAAGGAAAAGACCATTTTTATCTAAAATATAGATGCGATTGTTATCTACCGGTTTGCCGATGGGTATATTGAGATGATTCCGGCTGACAGGGAAGGAGGTGTTTACCACTGTATTTTCAGTGGGACCATAATTATTATGGAGTTGATAATCTCTTTTAATAAAGGTACCTAGACGGTCTCCCCCCGTCAGTAATCTCCGCAGCGAATGATTTTCCAATTGCATAAATTGCTCGCACAGTTGGGTAGGTAAAAAACTGATGGTGATATCACGGGTCTCAAAAAATTCATTCAACTTTTCAATATCCAGTTTAATTCCAGGATTGATGATGGTTAAAGATGCTCCTTTTATGAGATAAGGGAATATTTCCCACACCGAGGCATCAAAGCCGATATTTGCATATTGGCCGGCATGATCCGAGTCTTTAACCTGGAAATAGCGATTATGCCAGGAACAAAGGTTTACTAAGGATTGATGTTGGATCATCACACCTTTGGGTTTACCGGTGGTGCCGGAGGTGTAGATGACGTAGCATAGGTGAGTGGGGTGAGTAAGGTGAGTAGGGTGAGTAGGGAGTTGCTCGCTCAATTCACTGATTTTTACCACTTCAATTCCCTTACTTACCTTAATCAACTCACTCACCCCACTCAACAAAACTCCAGCATTGCTGTCTGCCAACATATAATTGATGCGCTCTTCCGGGTAATCCGCGTCAATAGGTAAATAGGCACCGCCCGCTTTTAAAATGCCCAAAAGACCGATTATCATTTCCACTGACCGCTCCACCATAATAGCCGCAATCCTTTCTGCCGTAACACCTTTGCCTTTTAACACCTGTGCCAATTGATCGGATTTCTCATTCAATTCCCGGTAAGTAAGATGCATCTGGCCGGAGGTATTTATTTGCGGCCCTAACAGTGCCACCCGGTGGGGCCGTTGTTCTACCTGTTCCTCGAATAACTCGATGATTGACCGCGCCTTCGGATAATCAACCCCGGTATCGTTGAACTCATATAATATCTGCCGCTTCTCTTCCCGGGGCACTATTTCTATATCCGATATCTTAATCTTATGGTTTTCCACCAAAACCGATACAATATTCTTGAAATACCCGGTAAATCGATTAATGGTTTCTTTTTTAAAGAGCCGGGTACAGTATTCAAAGGTAAAGTGAAGTGTTTCGCCGATTTCGTTTGCATTCAAGGTGAGATCGAATTTTGACGTCCCGGTTCCACTTTCAGGGGGCATTGACTTGAAGGGGAATTGATCCTGGGGAGTTTCCCGGTCCCGGAATGCAAACATGACATCGAATAACGGGTTCCTTCCCGGGTCTCTTCTTATATCCAACCCCGGGTGGTTTACCAGGTCTTCAAATTGATAGTCCTGGTTCTCAAAGGCTTCTAAAGTTTTTATCTTTACCTCTTCCAGGAATTGGGGATAGGTTTTCGCAGCTGTGGGATAGTTTCTTAGTGCAAGGGTGTTCACGAACATACCGATAATATTTTCCAGGTCGGCATGGCCGCGGCCTGCTGTTGGGATTCCTATTATTATATCTTCCTGGCCGCTAAGTTTTGAAAGAAATACCTTAAAAATGGCAACCAATACCATAAAAAGCGTGGTATCTTGCCATCGGGCTATTTTTTTTAAGGTTTCCCGGTTCTCTTTCCCTATTTCAAACGTTATCCTGTCACCTTCATAACTCTGTACCACCGGCCGGGGGTAATCCTCCGGGAGATTTAAAACCGGTATCCGGTTTTTAAATTTCTTTATCCAATATTCTTCTTGTTTTTTAGTGAATTCTTTTTGCTGCTTACTATTTTGCCATTCTGCATAATCTTTGTATTGAATACGCAAATCCGGCAGCTCTTTATCTTCATAAAGCGTTGTAAATTCTTTCCTCAATAGGTTCATCGATATGCCGTCGCAGATGATATGATGTATATCGAGCACCAGGATAGGGGAAGGCCCCGGTGTCAACCCTACCCGCAGCAGCGGCACCCGGGACAGGTCAAACGGACGAATAAAAGAACCAACCTTAACCTTAACCCGGTCAATGTCGAAATCGAAATATTCCACCTTAAAATCGACCTTATTATGTATCTTCTGTACCGGTTGATCATCCACTGTATGAAATGATGTTCTTAAGCTTTCATGCCTTGCTGTCATCTTTTTGAAGGTCTTTTCCAACTTTTCGATATCGATGGATTCATTCAATAGAATAATATCCGGTATGTTGTAGACTATACTGTCCATATCCATCTGCTGCAAAAAATACAAACGCTGCTGAGCCGAAGACTGAATATAGTATTCCTTTTTTTCCGCCGGTGGGACCTGGCGGCACCGGTCCTGGACACTATTTTTTATATATCCTGCCAATCCCCTGATGGAAGGGGTTTTAAATACTTCTGCCAGGGGTAACTTTACATGAAATGCTTTATGGATTTTAGCGGTCATTAAGGTGGCTTTTAATGAATGACCGCCCAATTCAAAGAAATTTGCCTCCACAGAGATGAGTCCTTCCTCTATTCCCATTACTTCAGACCAGATCCGGGCAAGTTTCTTTTCTATTTCATCCCCGGGGGCCGTGAAGTGCTCGCTGCTTTTAAATATCGGCGCAGGTAATGCGTTGCGGTCAATTTTACCGTTGGAGGTCAGGGGTATTTTGCCCAGGGAGGTAATGAACGACGGTATCATATAAGATGGTAATTTCAGGGAAAGCCACTCCCGGAGTTTCGAGGGTTCCGGTTCGGGGTGGGCAACAATATAGGCGGAAAGATATTTCCCGGCAGCGGCATCAACCTGGTCTATCACCACGGCTTCCTTGACAGGACCATATTCCAATAATCGATTTTCGATCTCCCCCAATTCGATTCGATAACCGCGAATCTTAACCTGGTGGTCAAGCCTGCCCAGGAATTCAATATTACCGTCCGCCAACCACCGCGCCAGGTCACCGGTTTTGTATAGGTAGCTCATAGCTGATAGCTCATAGCTCATAGGGAGCTCTCCAGGACTGCTTGCTTTCTT
>WVZO01000567.1:0-679 GCA_011772425.1 Candidatus Aminicenantota bacterium | reverse complement strand
ATATATCCCCTGGCTAAACTGTCACCGGCAATGACCAGTTCACCTGCTGCCCCCCGGGGCTGTGGTTGTAAACTATTTTTGCTCAAAATATAAACATTATTGTTATCGATGGGTTTACCAATGGGAATTGTACGGCTGCCGTCCTCCACCAGGCAGGCTGTTGTTACCACGGTATTTTCAGTGGGTCCGTAATTATTATAGAGCTCATAACGCTGTTTACGAAAAACCCGCAGCCGGTCTCCACCGGTTAATAGCACCCGCAGCGAACGATTGGGCCTCTCCATCGATATAAATTGTTCGCAGTACTGTGTGGGTAAAAAACCAATGGTGATATTTTGCTTTTCATAATAATCGTTCAATTTCTCCATATCCAGTTTGATGTCGTCACTGATAATATGGAGGGATGCGCCTTTGATTAAATAAGGAAAAATTTCCCAGACCGACGCATCAAAACCGATTCCTGCAAATTTTGCAGCATTATCGCTCTCTTTTACATTATAATACCGGTTGTGCCAAAAACAGAGATTCACCAATGAAGGGTGATTAACACCAACCCCCCTGGGTCTGCCAGTGGTCCCGGAAGTGTAGATAACGTAGCATAGGTGAGTAGGGTGAGTAAGGTGAGTGAGGTGAGTAGGGAATTCTTCACTCAACTCGCTTAGATTAACTATCTCAGTTC
>WVZO01000527.1 GCA_011772425.1 Candidatus Aminicenantota bacterium | reverse complement strand
AACAATCAGTGCTTTTTGATATCCTGGTAATCGTCAACAATTTTGACCCACCTTTCGTGCTCACTGTATTTGCTGGTTTTGGGCTACCCGGACAGGATTACCAGTACTTCTCACACGATGTTGACTACCAGCGAACCCTACAGGCTTAAGCGTTCTATCACCTGTTTGGGACGTAAATAGGCTTTCACCGGCATGTCATGCAATATATGCTCAAATAAGTATATCCGCGCGTTGTACAGTTCCGCAACCGTGACCAGGATTTCAAACTGCGATATTTTCTAAAATTGCTCCCTGCGTCACATTCTATATGGTTAATAAGAGTAAGGTCAGGCGGTGATCCATCAAAACACTTAACCAATGAGGCTTTTAAAAAACAAAAAAAATTTTTTTTATGGATTTTTATGTATGCGTGGCTATTCTGGCACTAAACAACAATAATTTAATATCCAAATTTGTTTTATCAATGAAAAACTTATTATTATACTTAATGGTTAAGAAAACTAATTATAACTGGTAGCATTCTGGCTATTGACATTTAAAATAGTAAAAATTATAATACTCTCATGACTAAGATGAATTGGCTGATATGTTTGTTTGATAAGGATATTGGAAGAAGAGGGAGGATCAAGTTTAAATGGGAGATAAACAACCTCTAATCAAGGAACTAAGAGGACTGACGGTTTTTATAACATTCATTCTTCTATTTGGAATATTGTACCCCGATGAGATGGGATTTGGTTCGAAGATCAAGGAGATAAAATCCGTTGACATTAACAATAAAAAAATTGAGATTCCTGCAAAGGGAAAAGTTACTGTTTTATTGTTTTTCAATATAGAAAACACCTATCATAAAAAGCTTGTTTCCGAATTCAATTTCTTTTTCAAAAACCTGGTTGATCAAGGGAAAAAAGTTGATCTCATATACATATCAAAAGGCGAACCAAAAGATTTTAAAAGTCTGGTAGATAGATATAATATCAAATTCCGCTTTGTGAATGACGTCGATGAAAAATTCCTCTCGTTTTTTGATTATACATGCGGTGAATGCAATAAGATAATCATAATAGACAAAGAAAGCAAACTTAGGTACAATGCATCATATATTGATTTTTATTATATTAAAAGTATTACAGACAGGTATGATGTTGAAAGTAGAGGAGGAAAATGATGAAAAGATTCGCCAGAATCATCTTGATTTTTGTGTTATTGATTTCTCCACAGCTTCACGGGGAAAATTTCAAGCTTAATCAGAAAGAAGGCATATGGCAGGATAAGAAAGAGAAGCAGATAGAATTTGTATCTTTTGAACGTATCAATTTTGATTTCGATAAGGTACCGCTTAAGTATATATCGAAGATTTCACTGCATAAAAACAATATATTCATACTGGACAGCAAAAGAAATGAGCTGTATGTAATAGACAAAAAGGGAAGTTACCTTTATACAATAGGAAGGCCGGGCCAGGGGCCTGGGGATTTGGAATACGGATGGGATTTTTTCATCTCAGGGGATGAAAAAATATACGTATTGAACTCGATGCCAAAACGTATTGAAGTATTTGATATTAAAGGAAAACCAATTGAATCAATTAGACTTGATATACCAGGATTCGGGATATTACCGGAAGCCATAATAATAGATAAAGACAAAAACTTAATTATCAGTTCGTCTTTTAAAAATATAATTGCGGTATATGATGCCAATGGTTCACATTTAAAAACATTGTTAAAAAGAGACGATCTTGAAAATTATTCAAAGAATACACTGGCAATTGGGATACCTTCACGTCTGGAAATTATAGATAACCATATCTTACACTTTGATTTATACAAAGGAATTTTTACAAAAATTGATCTGTCTGGGCATGTTGTTTCTAATTTCAATGCATATGACGAAAGAATAAGCCGGGATTGCGATGAATTGGAAGCGGAATATAAAGATAGTGGAGAAAAGGGATACCCAAAAAGAAAAGTAACGTTTCGTCATTTTAATAGCTTTTGTGTTGATTATCTAAATAGAATATATGCTGTTCCTTCAGGTAGAAAAAAGGGTGAGATTCAAAAACTATTTGTTTTTTCTCCATATGGTAATCTCCTATATAAAAAGCCACTCGATTTCTTTACTAAAATGCAGGTAAAGCATATCTGTTGTGAAAAAGATAGTTTTGTTTTTGCAACCCATGATCTAATTTTAATTTTAGCAAATAGGAGGAAAAAATGAAGTTAAAACTTTTGACTGTTTTAGTCTTAGTAAGTATTATCGTTTTTGGTTTCCTGATGGTCAATAGTTTGACTGGGAGCTGTTGCTCATTAGGAAAAAAGTGTTGTTGCAAGGAGAAAGCAGGTAAATCCCTAACTTCATGGGGATGTGTGTGTAGTGGAGGTGAATTGATAGAAAGTTTTTGTGGTTATGAAGAGCCAATTCAATAAAGAAAGTAAAGGAGGTGTCGTAACACCAAAGTTTTTCCGATAAATCTCGATGAAGGTGTGCCTTATGGCTATACATACCCGGTTCACTATCAAATGGTTAGGATGCGCATTCCTGTAAATCATCCCGTTGTTTTGATATCCTGGTAACCGTCTACGATTTTGGACCAACGCTTGTGCTCGCTGTATTCGCTGGTTTTTGGCTCACCGGACGGGATTACCAGTACGTCTCCCACGATGTTGACTACCAGCGAACCCCCTTCACTTAACTTCTCCATCACCTGTTTGAGACGTAAGTATGCTTTCACTGGCATGTCATGCAAGATATGATCAAATAAGTATATCCGCGCATTGTACAGTTCCGCAAACGTCACCATGATTTCAAATTTCTCGATATCCTCTAAATCTCCGAATTTCTCCTCAAGAATCTCGTCGATGTCCAACAGGTCACTCTCACGCAGTTTTTCTATTAAGGTTCCTGTTTTTGCTTCCTTTGCCCCGGACTTTATGGCGGCCTGGAGAAAGTCATTGAACAGTTTGACAAGATTACCGGTTATGATTTCTCCGGGGATGTTATCCGGGTGGCACAGGTAAACAAACGATTGGTTTAATTGCAGCGCAATTGGAGAGGTGGTGATATCTTTGCCTTCAAAACGGATTTTTCCGTTGTACCGGCTTTTTACGGCTTCGCTGATTCGACCGGAAAACAGGTTATATAACACCGCTGGAAACGATTGATTGCTTCTTATCGATTCCAACACCCGGTATTGACCGGCAGCAAGATTAAGTTCTGGTATTTCCGGCGGTTGAACCGGTTGAACCTCTTTGACCGCTCCCGGCTTGCCCGGTTTCGATCTTTTTTTACGTTTTCTTGTTTTTTTTCTTTCCAGCTCCAGGCTGTAAAGCGCTTTTTTGAAACGAAAATAACCCCATACGAACAAAAGCAGCGTAACCAGGTAAGTCCAGGCCAATCCCCAACCAAAATACGGCGATAATTTCCCGGAAGACATGTACACGTTCTCATCGCAGTTGATGAAGTTCTCTACCTTCTCCTCATTGGTATAGAACTTTTTGTCGAGATAATAACGAACATACTCCTGTTTTAACTTCCGGGAATACCGGTAAAAATCCAATGCGCTCTCATAACCGGCACTGCTGATCTCACTGGTAGAGGATAAATAAAACGTGGAAAGAAAAAAAAGCGAATATCTATGATACAATTGGGAAATCTTGCGCATCGCCTTTTCATATGCCTTATCTATTTGTTGGATTCGCTTAAATTCCTTACACCAATATGATTCAATAATTTTTTTTGTTATGTCAGAATTTTTTTTTGATAAATCCAGTTTTCCTCCCTCATCAAGGGCACGCTTTTCAAATCCCATTAATTGATTCAATTTCGCCAGTTCGACCCGGTATTGGGATTCCAGTTTCTCCGCCTTTTTTTCAATGACGGAATTAATGATAACCGGGATCAATATGGCAAACACAAACCACAGGCCGGCGCATTTCAAAAAGACGTAATTTTTTAACCGTCTCGCCCCCATTACGGCGCCCAGGGCGTAAAAGAACAGGATTACCCCGTTTAACACCGCAAAATAACTAAAATAGTGGTGCAAAAAAGGGGTAAAGGAAATACCGTTTAACATGATGAGAAAAAATGCGCAAACCAGGGTGACGGCCAGGAACACCAGTAAAAGTAATGCCCTGGCAAGAATCACAGGTAAATACGTTCTAAACGGGTTGGCAAGGCAGTTTAGAGACTTTTGAAATTTCAGGTGTTTAAAGGACTCGTAACCCAGCAGCAGGGACAGCAGGCTCCCTAACAAGATCAAAATTCCTGAGAAGTCGGTGTACCTGAATCCCAATTTGTTATGGATAAACAAATTCTTTCCCTCCATGGAACTATCGATATCCAGGACATCGCCCGAATCGATGTGGGAGGTTAATTCTGTTATACCGGCGGAATTATAAAAAAATATGTACAGGGGACACTGCAAAAACAAGATGCGCAGCCCGGCAACGCCGTAATACGTGTAACTGAAATAGGACTCAACTTTCGATATTTCCACTTCCTGGAATTCCTTCCCGGCATCCACTATATGCTTGTATCGGTATATCCCTCCCTGGCAAAAATAGAGGGCAATCACCAGTAACAGGAGCATCACAATAACGTTCTTCCTGGTGAACAGTCCTTTCCATTCAAATCGTAACGATGATTTAAGTGTTCTCATAAAACCTCCAAAACGAAGAGCGCAGGGTGCGGGGCGCAAAGCGATGGAGACTTCGCGCTCCGCGCTCAACGGCTTGAAATTCGCTAACGATTAATTTTCTTGTAAACCGTCTCATTATTGTTGTTCAATGGTGATCTACTTGTCCAGTTGAAAAAATACCTCGGAGGCGTACTGGCCCAAAAGCAAGGATTCGGAAAATTCCTGGTTCAGGCGCCAGAGATCGTAGATTTCCGGGAATTGCCCGGCATCCACCATGGTTTTAATGCCGTGCAGACGTCCAGACAGTTCTTCCGCATCGGCAAGCATCCTGGCATAAAGCCCCCGTATATCCCCGTTTTTCAGGAAGTTTTTTACTTCCGCGAATATGGGGCCATTGAGCCCGTGCCGGGTTTGAAATCCCTGGTAATCGAAAGACGCCAATTTTTCAATCACCTCCGGGTTGTAGGGTGTATGATCAGCCGTTACCTTTAACATCCAATAAACATCTTTTGCCCTGTCCATTTTATCCACGGCAGCGGCGATAATAACCTCCAATTCGTTAAAGTCAATCCCGCTTATCTCCGACATTTCAATCCTGTTCATGAATTTTAACGTTTCCGATTGGGCTGTCAGGGAATACCCGGCACCCTGGACAATAAGAAACCCGATGGATGCGCCTGATTTTTCACCGTCCGGACCATCGTATCCCGAATCAGTTGAATTAGCCTTGATATACGGAAATAAATTAAAATTAAATAATGCTAAAAGGAACATTCCTATTAGCATACCTAAGATAAATTTTTGAATACCTCTCATGTTTTTCCTCCTTTTATTTGATACGTTGTTCTTTTTTTTGTTCATTTTCGTTTATTTTATTCATATGAACCCGGGTTTTTATGTCGCCGTTCCAGTACCTTGCATCCTTGAAAGGCTTATCTTCCGGTTTCTTTTCCAGTTCTTCCAGGTTAACGGTGGTGAGGTAGACGGCAAGCGCGCCCTGTTTTTGCAGGTCATCAAACCGCCGGGTCATTTGAATGGCAAAATCCATGAACCGGCCGCGGGCAATATCGTTTACCAGGTAAACAGCGAATCCTTTTAAATAGGTGAGGGCCAGCAGTACTTTGCTCATGTCGTCGGCGTTGAGTTGACCGTATTTCTTTCCCCGGAAATCGTCGATTCCCTGCTCTTTGAATGTGTCGATGACCGTTTCCACCGGGACCTTCATGCCGGCCGAAACCAGCAGGACAAAATCATCCATGGATATGCACCCGGGGATGTCGTCACAACTGCAGATATAAAGGAAGCCGTCCCCGGGCTCCCTTTCGGTAATATCCCTGTCATCCACCAATATCCTTGTTTCCCCCCCTTTTTTTGCGGCAAATGCCTTGCTTCCCAGGGTAAAGAAGATGTAAAGGAAAATCGCCAACAACATGTCCGTCACCTTCCATACATTGGGTTCGGTCCTGGTAAATTCGATTTTCCCTTTAGCTGCATTGTAGACCTCTTGAATTTCTTTCTCTTCCAGGGAAAACAGGTTTTGTTTGCAGCCAAGGTAAGCCGCAAAATACAGCAGCATGGTATAAAGAGCGGTTAGCCCCAATCCGGCAAAGGAGCTTAGCGATAAAATGCTTTTTGATCGATACAAATTGCTCTCATTTTTAACAAAATTTTCCACTTTAACTTCCCTGGTATAGAACTTTTTATCCAGGTAATACCGCACATATTTCTCTTTTACCTTGCATACATAATCATAAAAATCGATAACACTTTTATACCCGCCGCTGCTTAGATCTTGACCGACTGCCAGGTAGGATGACGACGGGTAAAGCATCGATATAATATGGAACAGATGCACTTGTTTCTTCATCTGGTCCCGCCGTTTCGTTTCCTTATCCTGTATGGCTGTAAAATCGTCTTTCCAGTATTTCTCTATAATTTCCCTTACTTTTATATTATTTCTTTTCGCTAGATCCATTTTCCCATTAGCTTTCTTAGCCCAATTCTCAAAATCCATTAGAACCTTTAACTTAGTCATATCGATTGTGCTGTTCGAGGTAAATTGCGCGGTGCTGTTGGCCATGAATGAATTAATAACCGCGGGAATAAGAAAAATGGAAACAAACCAGACCACGAACAACAAAACACCGCCGGTTATCCTGTTTTTTAAAGACCCCAACAGCGTGCCCCAGGCATCGAAAAATATGATGACCGCTGTCATTACCAGCAGGAAATAGAGCATATAACCGATACTCTCCATGTTAATGGGAACATTGCAGATGACCATCAGTATTGCTGCCAATGCCAGTATCACTGCCAGGTAGATAAAAAACAGGATGACCTTGGCAAGAACAATCGCGGTAAAGGTCTTTTTCAGGCCGGTAATACCGGAGATAAATCTCAGGAATTCCTTCTGCTTCGGTGTCTGGAAGCCAATGAACAGGGCCAGCAGGCTGCCGAACAGGAGAATAACACCGGCAAAATCCTTGTAACCACCGGGTTTCTCCCGGAATAACTCTTTTCCCAAATAGGTGCTGAAAATATTTAGAATATCGCCGACGTCGATATGGGCCTTCAATTCATTGGCTGCCGTGGAATTGTGAAAGAGTACCATGTTGGGACCGGGCACCATTAATAATTGCAAACCCGCGACACCGTAATAAGTATAATTAAAGTACATCAGGACCTTGAGGTCTTCGAATTCGCGGAATTCCTTCATGGATTTTTCCACGTCTTTAAACTGGATGATGCCAACCAGGCAAAATGCCAGTGCTAAAACAATCAACAAAACACCTGCAACCACATACTGCAGTTTGAAAAAGCTCTTGAGCTTGATCTTGAATATAGATGCAAAAAATTTCATCGCGGCCTCCCTCTAGAAGAAAATACGGTTTTAAATGGGTAACGCTTAATCCCGTGGGCGGCACGGATAAGGGGGAGAAAACCTGGGGGGCACCGGTTGACCGGTTAGCGGCGCCCTGTTGTTTTCCCAATTCGATCACAATGTATTCCATTATCCGTGATTCCATGTAAAAAGGTTTATACGTAAAATACGCTCTGAAAGTTTTCATTTTTTTCCAGAGTCATGTTAATCATCCTTTTTTGGATTTTTATTTGCATTTGACTCTAAGCTTTCAATTGTATGTTGTTTTTCTTTTGTTCGTTGGATATCCTTTACGATGTTTTCCTGGTTTTCGTAGAGGAATTTAGCAAAGACGCTGAGTATGGAATGGCGGACAAGTTTTGAATGTTCCATGTACCACAGCATTTCTTTTATTTCGGCGCTGTCAGTGCCGAATGTTGTTTCCAGGTGTATTTCCGGGATGTGACCTTCATTCTCCAGGAAGATGTCACCCTTGCCGAAGAATAAATAATATAGGCTTACTTTAAATTTTGTTGCAATGTTGTAATAAAAGGAGAAACCGGGGCTGTTTCTTCCTTTTTCGACTCCCGACATGTAACTGTGCGAAAGGCCGATTTCACGGGCAAATTCACGCTGCGACATATTACCGAGGCGGAGCCTGATCTCCTTAATTCGCTGCCCCAGCATCGCGAGTTCGGGGTGGGTTTCTTTTTCTTCTTTCATTTTCACCCTTTCAAAATGTCCGGTATGTAAACATTTTGGCGAACATATCGAAAAAAATAAAAAAAATTTGCCAAAAGACTTGACAAATACCAAAAGCCTAAATATAATAGGCCCATGGAAAATTTGGTAAGTATACTTGAATGTTCTAACTGGCGAGTCAGTAACATGGAAGCCGGTATTATCAACGACCATTTTTCAGCCAATTTCATCACTCTTCAGCCTTATCCGTTTGATTTTCCATTTTACACTAACCACTGGTATCTGTCAATACCTGTTCGGATGACAATTTCCAAAAATATTGCCCGGGGAATAAGACCGGGAAACCCCTTTTATCAGGTATCCATTAACAGGAAATTAATGGAAACAATGATTCATTTTTCATTAATTTTTTTCTATCTTTCCCCGATTTCAACCATTTTACTTGAAAACAATGCCTTAATCTTAGAAAAAGCAGATATACTACCGGTTTTTCGTTGTTTAGTATATCGACCAGCAGCTTTAAACGAGCGGACTTGTTCTGCTGCTAATAATTCAGCACCAAGGCTGGAAGTTTGTTACGGAGCCTTTGAGCTTCATAACAGACCCTCCAGATATTTGATACGTTTGTTCTTTGATCTGCCTATGGTTAGTAAAACGACTCATTGGCAGACAGTTAAAAGCCGGTGCCTGGCCGCGGTTCAATTGAATTCAGCGATTGAGTTGCGGCGGCACTGGTTTCTATTTTTAGCCACCAAGGACACGAAGGAACACGAAGAAGAAAAGAAGAAGTCAGAAGATGAGAAAGTGAGCACTATTGTTCCCGTTTTATCCATATATCTACCAATCAAAACACGTAACCATTATCCTCATGGTGCTTTGCCGCGAAGCAGGGAGCAGGTGATCTATGGTATTTATAGATATCCGATTGAATTGTCAACTTTAGTTAAGGGGGGTTTCTTGTTATTGTTCCCTGCTTTGCTGCTGCACCTATTTTTGTTTTTATTAGCCGCGAAGGAACGCGAAGGCACTTACAGTGCGGTAAAAAGGCTAAGAAAAGAAATAGTATGCCCTATTAATCTTATTCATTGGGATACCTGCTTCTCTTCCAGAGAGAAGGAAAATACCCTGGCGGTAAAGAGCGAACGCCGGTTACCGGCCGCGGTTTATGCCACTCTACCTCCGGAGTGGCAGCCGCGGCTGGCGCCGGTTTTTGTTTTTTTTAGCCACGAAGGAAGGAAAAGACAGTTGGCAATTGGCAGTTGGCAGTTGGAAAGGAAAAGAAGAGGAGAAGAAACGAAGAAAAGAAGGTGTCTTCAATGGGTTGACGTTGATTCAAATAGATGGGTGTGTCGTGAGGAGTTTTTTACTCCTCCGCACACCTGGATATGGATTCATTTACAAAGGAAGGAGGTGTCATGAATAAAATGGAAGAGCTTGAAATAGACGATTTCAAGAAC
>WVZO01000509.1 GCA_011772425.1 Candidatus Aminicenantota bacterium | reverse complement strand
AGCATTTAGGTTCAAAGGTTGAAATCCGCGGCTGGGTGCGTAATAAAAGAAGCAGCGGGAAAGTTGCATTTTTGCAACTCCGCGATGGCACAGACTTTGTCCAGGGAGTCGTGGAAAAAACCGTCGTGGGTGAAGAGACCTATAAAATCATAAGATCCCTCAAAATCGAATCCAGTGTTATTGTCAGGGGGACAGTCAATAAGGACGAAAGAGCACCCAGCGGTGTTGAATTGGCTGTTGATGAGTTCGAACCGATTTACCTGAATAAAGAGGATTACCCCATTGCTATCAAAGATCATAACGTGGATTTCTTGATGAAGTACAGGCATCTATGGCTGCGGTCTAAACGCCAATACCACATCATGACTATCCGGACCCAGATTATTAAAGCCCTCAGGGAGTATTATTTTAACAATGGATTCTTACAGATCGACAACCCGATATTTACCGGTTCTATTGGAGAGTCTGCGGGTAATCTTTTTGAATTGGATTATTATGATTATGGAAAGGTCTACCTTGCCCAGACAGGTCAGCTTTATTTGGAGGCGGCAGCGCTTGCTTATGGAAAAGTGTTTGATTTTGGGCCCACGTTTCGTGCAGAGAAATCCAAAACCCGGCGCCATTTGATCGAATTCTGGATGAATGACGCGGAAATGGCTTTTTATCACCATGATGACAATCTAAAGTTGCAAGAAGAATTTGTTTCCTATATTGTCCAATCGGTATTAGAAAATTGCCGGGAAGACCTGGATGCTATTGGCAGGGATACGACTTTCCTGGAAAAGGTCAAGCCTCCATTCCAGCGAATAACATACACAGAAGCCGTTGAAATGCTCCAAAAAGACGGATTCAAAATCAAATGGGGGAGCGATTTTGGGACCCCTGAAGAAATTCATATTACCAAACAATTCGATAAACCGGTTTTTGTCGAGAAATTCCCCAAAGCAGCAAAAGCGTTTTACATGGAACCGGACCCGGATAACCCGGAGGTTGTTTTATGTGCGGACCTCCTGGCACCCGAGGGTTATGGCGAAATTATTGGCGGCTCCGAGCGTATCTGGGATAAAGATTTATTGGTAAAACGGATCATTGAATCCGGTCTGGACCCGGATGAATATAAATGGTACCTGGAATTAAGGGAATATGGCTCAGTTCCCCACAGCGGTTACGGCATCGGCCTGGAACGAACGGTTTGCTGGATATGTGGTTTGGAGCATATCCGTGAGTCTATCCCTTTTGCAAGAACATTGTACAGAGTTTATCCCTAACCCCATTAATAATTAACAATTGATTATTGACAATTAATTATTCTCTTTTCATTTTAAGACCCAACATTCCAAACTGTAAGTGCTTAAAGATAACCCAGGGTTTTCAATTTATTCTCACGGTCTGGGTCAATGTCATTTTTGATCATGGGCGCTTTGAATTCAGGATGTGTGTCTATCCACTGCTTGAGCAGGGAATCCAGTAATTTTACCTTTTCCGGCATTTCAAGGAACAGGTTCCGCTTCTCACCCGGGTCGGCCTGGAGGTCAAACAAAAACAATTCCTTATTTTCACGGCCGCTGACCATGAGTTTCCAGTTTTCAGAGCGGATCGCTTTGCCCCACCCCAGCCAATCCAGTTCAAGAAAAACCTCCTCAGGGTTTTTCTCCGAACTGCCGGATATCAGCGGCATAAGGCTGACACCTGGTATTTCCCGGTCTTTGTCCAGCCCGGTGATGTCCATAATAGTGGCAAAAATGTTGCGATTGGATACCGGCTGATGGATGGTTTTTACAGCTTTACGATTGCCGGGGAATTTAATGATCAGGGGAACCAGGATTTCTTCTTCAAAAAGGGTGTCGCCGTGGAGCAATTGTCCGTGATCAATAAAAGCCTCGCCATGGTCCGCAGTGATAATGACAAGGGTGTGGGGGTCTGAGGGCAAGAGTTCAAATAGCTTTTTGATGTGCTGATCGCAGTAGTTGATTTCACTGTCGTAGCGGTCTATCAAGGTGTGAAGGGCCTGGGGGTCTTTTTTTATGTCCTCCAGATACTCTTTGGGATTGGCCATGACTTCCCGTGTCCATTTACTGTAAGAACCGCTCTGAAGGGTGTAGTTTTTGACCCAGGGCATTCGGGGGGCATAGGGGTTATGGGGATCAAAATAATGAATCCACAGGAAATACCTGGACGCTTCGCGGATGTGTTTTAGCCATTTTTTTACCGAGCTATGGGGTGCCGGGGATTTCATGAACCAGTGGGTGGCAAAATAATCAAATCCCTGGCTGAACCCGGTGCCGCGGGAGATATGACCGTTGGATGAAATCCCAAACGTGGTATAACCTACTGTTTTGAGAGCTTCTGCAATAGTGAGAAAGTCTTTGACCAGCATTTCCTGTCCGGTGATGGCTGCTTTGGGGCCGCGGGCAACACCGTGAAGTACACCGTGACTCCGGGGATAATGGCCGGTAAAAATCGATGCCATGGATGGTGCCGTCCAGGAACTGGTGGAATAGGCATTGGTAAAAACCACTGACTCACCGGCAATGCTGTCGATAAAGGGCGACGTTTGCCGGTGGTATCCGTAACAGGACATGTGGTCTGCTCTCAGGGTATCGATGGTGATAAGAATAATATTGGGACCGGAAGGAACTGCTGCTTTTTTGCCGCACCCGACTGAAATTAGCACCAATACAAAAAGGATTGTGCATAAGAACGCTTTTATTTTTCCGGATTTCATGAGGTTATTTTACATGAAACACCGATGATATGCAATCACTCTGAGACTAAAAAGGCACCGTCAATTTAAACTTGACACGACACCAGGAGCCTGTCCGAGAATGCCGGGTGAACACGAGGTTCACCCCTACCTTCATCTGGAAACCCTTTGCTGGGGCGAATGTTGTATTCGCCCGAATCGCTTCTTTTTAATATGAAGATTTTCCGACTACTTCTCCTGTATAGGGGTTGTAAGAGGTTATTTCTGCCCACCCGGTGAAAGTGGCGGGTAAATCAATCGGTGGATTTGCCCTATAAGTGATAGTGTATAAAACTGGCAATGTGAAAACGCTTCCGTCGGGTTTCGCGGAATTTATTGTTACTGTCCCCACAGCCTGACCATCACTGTCCCAGGTAAAGGTCATATTCTCTTCTACCATGGGAAACGTAACCTCCGGGAGGCCGGTTAGGGTGCCCGAGAAATTGTGAGTGAAAGTAAGTGGGTTTTCACCTGTCACCACGAAGTTGTCTGTCAGGGTCCCGTAAGTCCCGAAGTCCAATACCGCGGTACCGCCTTCTCCCATACTTGAGAAAATTACGGTTTCCCCGATCATTCCCGTCAACTTCATGATAACGGGTTTTTGGGGAAGTACGATAGCAATAGGCGGTATGTGGATGAGGTTCCCGGAAAGTTCGTAAATGCCCAATTGGGAGTTATAGGATTCTACGATGAGTCCATCCAGTGAATAGGTTGTTCCATTCACCGTATAAGAACCCTTTACGTAAGTTCGATACGTTTGCTGAGCCGATAAAGAAAGGGCGGATAACCCCACGCACAGCAATACAACGATTAATTTTACACTGATTTTTTTTAGAGAATTCCAAACACGCATCATGATACCCTCCTTCTTTTTTTTACAAAATTAGTCGAGTTAGAATAATAGCATAATAGTCGTGCCGGGTCAAATCAATTAAATAAGAACTATTGAAATTTTCTTGTATTTTTTGTAAAATATACGTATTAATAGCGTAAAAAAATGAATATACTATCGCCTGGTAAAATTGTAAGCCTGCTGCTATTATTCATCTTTATCACAACCATTCATGGAGGAGACGTGAGCAGTGTGAAAAATTTTTATCAATCCATACCGGAACAAATCCGTGAATGGAAGGTTAAAATCAAGGACCGGACGTTTGACAGGAAAACCATATTCAAATATATCAACGGCGGGGCTGAGCTCTACCTTGCTTACGATTTTCAGCAGGTTTTTGCCAGGACATATTCCGGGTCTGGTGAAAATGAGATCGTGCTGGATATTTACGATATGGGGTCTGCTGCGGAGGCTTTCGGGATTTTTACCAGTGAGCGTGAGGATGACGAAGCCGGTATCGGGCAGGGTTCGGAATACAGCGAAGGGTTGTTGCGATTCTGGAAAGACCGTTTTTTCATATCGATAATATTAGTTGGCGACAATCCTGATGCCGGGGCGGTCATCAAGGAACTGGCAGAAGTAGTTGCTGCAGCGATACCGTCAACCGGACCGGAACCAGTTATCCTGGAATACCTGCCTCAACAGAACCTGGATAAAAAAAGTATTCGCTATTTTCATACGGTTCTTTTGCTGGATAAACACTATTATATCGCCGATGAAAATATCCTCAATCTAAGTGCAAAAACCCACTGCGTATTGGCGGAATATCAATATCCGGGGAATAACCAGGAACCCACCTACTTATTACTTATCCAATACGAAACCAAAGACCAGGCACAAAAGTCATATGAAAATTTCATTAAAATTTATATGCCTGAAGCCCGGGAAACCGGCCTGGCTCAAATGGAAAATAAAGAATGGACAATGGCTAAAATCGATAAAAATATGGTCAAAATCGTTTTTGAAGCACCGGACAAGAACCGGGCTTCTGGATTACTATCTGCCGTAAAGTTGGTATGATCAAATGGTTGATGAAAGAAAAAATAAAAAAAACAAGACACACATTTTTTGTGTTTCTTCGTGTAAATTCGTGTGCCTTCGTGGCTAAAAAAGAGAGGTAAAAGATGAAAAACGTGATAACCAGGCGTGATTTTATGCGGAATACCGCTTATGCGGTTTTAGGGACCGCCGTAGGATTATCTTCTTTACAAACACAAGCACAGGAGAAAAAGTCCAGGGTGGTGTTAATTCGACACGCGGATGCATTGGATGAAAATTTCAAATTCAACGAAAAAGTCATCCAGCAGATGTTTGATGAAGCGGTTATGGCTTTATTTGCTATGGATGATCCGGTTAACGTTTTTAAAAAACTTGTCAAGCCGGATGATATCGTGGGCATTAAGACTAATGTCTGGAATTATCTTCCCACCCCCGCCGAATTGGAAAAAGCAATCAAGCGCCGTGTGCTGGATGCGGGTGTAAAAGAAAAAAATATCAGTATCGNNCCGCTTCGCACCCATTACCTGTCCGGTATCAGCGGGTGTATGAAAAACTATATTCCCTTTGGGAAAAACTGGCCGGACTATCATCCCAACAGTTGTGAGGGCCTGGCAGCGCTTTTCAGTTTACCCATGGTGAAAGGAAAAAACCGGTTAAATGTTTTATGCACCTTGACTCCTCAATTTCACGGTCGTGGTCCCCATCATTTCAACCGCCGGTATGTGTGGCCTTATAAAGGGATTATCGTGGGTAC
>WVZO01000082.1:2418-2812 GCA_011772425.1 Candidatus Aminicenantota bacterium | reverse complement strand
TCGATGCGGAATCCCCTGATTTTTACCTGGTGGTCCATTCGTCCTAAGAACTCCATATTGCCCTCCGGCAACCAACGGACAAGATCTCCAGTTTTGTAGAAGTAGCTCATAGCTGATAGCTCATAGCTCATAGGGAGCTCTCCAGGACTGCTTGCTTTCTTCTCCCTCCTATCAGCTAAGAGCCATGAGCTATGAGCTAAAATAAACTTTTCTGCTGTCAATTCGGGCTGGCTTAAATATCCCCGGGCCAAACCGCTCCCGGCAATATGTAATTCACCCGCCACACCGATAGGCTGTATATTTCCATCTTTGTCCAGAATGAAAAGCTCAACATTCTGCATGGGCTTGCCGATAGGGATAGTGCCGGTATACTCCTCACCGGCCAGTGAGTACC
>WVZO01000082.1:855-2340 GCA_011772425.1 Candidatus Aminicenantota bacterium | reverse complement strand
GGGATTGGATTCCAATTCAACCACAAATGCACTGAACATGGAAGGTACAAAATTAATATGGGTGATAACGTGCCTCTCCACAGCATCCAATATGACAGCCGGGTCTTTTTCACCACCCTTTTCCAGGACCGCCAATTTGCCGCCTTCGGGGAACCAGCCGAACAACTCGGTTACAGATACATCAAACATATACGATGTTTTTAACAGGTAGGTATCCCTCACACCCAATGGATATTCCCTGTGCAGCGCTGTTAATATGTTTACCGCGGCTGAATGCTCCACCGCCACCCCCTTGGGCATGCCGGTAGAACCGGAGGTGTAGATAATGTATGCAAGTGACAGGTGCAGGTTGAAGGTTGCAGGTGAGGCTTTAGGGGCACCTTTATGGGTTGGGTGCGCCGCACCCCATGCTGTGCCCCTGCAAATGTCCGACAATTCATGAGCGGTCAACAGAAACCCAGCATTGCTGTCGGTTAACATGTAATCGATGCGTTCTTGCGGGTAATCGGGGTCAATAGGCAGATAGGCACCTCCGGCTTTCAATATGCCCAATATACCAATGATCATTTCCAGGGAACGTTCCACCATAATTCCTACAATACTGTCCGCCAGGACACCTTTTTCTCTTAATAAACGGGCCAATCCATCGGTCTTTCGATTTAACTCTTTGTATGTTAGCTGAACCGTTTCCCCGGTTCCGTCCTCACTGCCTACTGCATATTGCCTACTGCCTACTACAGCGACACCGCCAGGTGTCTCAGCCGCCTGTTCTGCAAATAATTCATGAAGGGTTTTGTCTCTCGGATATTCGGCGGCTGTATCATTAAACTCCTCCAGCAGCAACCGCTTCTCCGGTTCCGGGATTATCTCAATCTCCCATATCTTTTGACCGGTGTTCTTTAAAGCCGAGGTAACTATCTTCCGGAAATAACCAATGAATCGTTCAATGGTTTCGGCCCTGAAAAGCCTGGTACAGTATTCAAAAATAAATCGGAGTCCATTTCCTGCCTCTACTGCAATTAGGGTTAAATCAAATTTTGATATCCTGCTCTCATAATTATAAGGTAGTAGTTTTAAGCCGGGGATTTTTATCTCACTTCTATCCATATTCTGTAAAACAAACATGGTGTCAAACAGGGGGTTGCGTCCGGCATCCCTGGTTACCGCCACTTTCTCTACCAACTCCTCAAAGGGATAGTCCTGGTTCTCAAAGGCTTCCAGGGCTCTTTTTTTGACCTCCTGCAAAAATTCGCTGAATGTTTTTTTCCCTCCAGGGTAATTCCTTATCCCCAGGGTATTGACAAACATCCCGATGATTTGCTGCAAATCCGCATGGTTGCGACCAGCCACCGGTGTTCCAACCACGATATCTTCCTGGCCGGTTATTTTTGCCAGGAAAATGGTGTAAAGGGACAACAGCACCATATACAATGAGGTACTTTCCGTCAGTGCCAGTTGATCCAGTGCGGCGGTTTCCTCTTCACT
>WVZO01000082.1:376-726 GCA_011772425.1 Candidatus Aminicenantota bacterium | reverse complement strand
GAAAATTTCCTGGGATGTGCCATCGGTAATGATGTGATGCATATCCAACATGAGGATATGTTCTTCTTTGCCTGATTCCATTAATCCTACCCGCAATAGGGGCGCTTTTGATAAATCAAAGGGACGGAGGAAATCAGTTGGCAGTTGGCGTTGTACGTTGGCAGTTGGCAATTTTTTATCCTGTAAAATCTCCTTTACCTCCTGTTTTCTTTCCTCTGTGTTCTCTGTGTCATCTGTGGCTAAACTGTAATATTCGATTTCAAATTTCACATTATCGTGAACCACCTGGACCGGCTCTTCTGCCATCATCCCGAAGGATGTACGTAAACTTTCATGCCGGGCTATCAACT
>WVZO01000082.1:0-217 GCA_011772425.1 Candidatus Aminicenantota bacterium | reverse complement strand
TCACTTTTAATTCTTTATATATCTTTGCTGCTGTTATGGTTGCTTTTAATGAATGCCCTCCCAATTGAAAGAAATTGTCATCAATGCCGATTTTTTCTTTTCCGGTTCCCAGTACTTCCGACCATATTTTTACTAATTTCTCTTCGATATCATTCCGTGGAGCGATGTATACCTCTAATCCGGCTGTCACGTCAGGCCCTGGTAACGCCCGCCGGTC
>WVZO01000475.1 GCA_011772425.1 Candidatus Aminicenantota bacterium | reverse complement strand
CTCCCGGCGGATGTTTAAGCTTTGTTCCAGGTAGGAGAGCGCGGTCTCATAGTCGCCGCGGGAATCGTAGATCTGACTGATATTATTCAGGGTGGTGCCTTCGCCGGCTTTATCCCCGATCTCCCGGCGGATGTTTAAGCTTTGTTCCAGGTAGGAGAGCGCGGTCTCATAGTCGCCGCGGGCATGAGCAGTGGCTGCCATATTATTCAGGGTGGTGCCTTCGCCGGCTTTATCCCCGATCTCCCGGCTGATGTTTAAGCTTTGTTCCAGAAAGGAGAGCGCGGTCTCATAGTCGCCGCGGGCATAAGCCGTGGTTGCCATATTATTCAGGGTGGTGCCTTCGCCGGCTTTATCCCCGATCTCACGGCTGATGTTTAAGCTTTGTTCCAGAAAGGAGAGCGCGGTCTCATAGTCGCCGCGGGCTGAGTAGATCTGACTGATATTATTCAGGGTGGTGCCTTCGCCCTCCTTATTCCCTCCTTTGCGACAACCATCCAATGATTTATGCAAAAATTTTAATGCGCTTTCAAATTCACCTTGTATATAATAAATATTTCCCAAAAGATTTATTATATGACCCTTAGTTTCATCTCCCCATAATTCATATACCCGGTTTGCATAAAAAAATGCACTTCGATAAATGCAATAATCATAATAAAAAGAAGAAAGCCGGTCCCCGATCTCCTGCACCCGTTCCCGGTTTCCCGATAAGTCAAAATGGTAAAACGCCTCCTCCAGGGGAGTTAAACTTTTATCGATATTGTAAAAGCAGTAATAATAATATCTCCCCGCCTGCTCATGGGAAAACAGCCGCGGCTCTCCGGCTTTTTCCAGGCTGGCCAGTAAATCCCTCACCAGGGGCGTGACATAATAAAATACCGCTTTTAGCTCCGACATCATGGATATCTCGATCAAGGTTAACCGGTTTAAATACTCCAGGACACCGGCCCAATCCACGGCTTTTGCCTGGTTAAGCCCTTCCTTTTGCAGGTCCAGGGCCATGACTTGCACCGGGACCCGGAAATGAGAAACAAGGTCCAATACCTGCCGCTGCTCCGGGTCCAGCATCTCCATCAATTGGGAAAACAACAGGTTTTGCCCCATCTGCTGCTTTACTTCCACTGCCCTGGATGCGGTGCGCCTCTCAAACGCTTCTAAAGAAGCCAGGGATTCCCGGATGCCCCCGGGATTCTCTCTGAGCAGATTGTTGAAAAACTCAAGCGCCCGGTAATTGCCGCCAAAGGTGCGGTGCAAGAGCTTAACAATGTCCATAAAAGAAACCGCCGGCTGCGCCGGGGGCTTTTGCTTCTTTTCCCTTTTTCCTTCTTCAGCTTCCGCTTCTTTTAAATACGTGCGAATATGCCCCACATCCATGTAAATACACCGTTTCCAGAAATCGTTCAACCCCACCTGGTTCAGGTCGAAATTTTGCAGGCCCTTGAAACCCGGCACCTTGTACCGGCCGGTTAGCACCAGGTGAAATTTCCGGCTGGTGCAAAGAAAATCAATGATCTCCCGGAGATCGCCGTATTCATCAGATATTTCCTCCCCGGGTTTACTCTGAAAACTTTCTAGGTTGTCAAAAACAAATACAGGGTTCCGGTTTTCGGCAATTTCAAACACCAGTAACAAAAATTTATCCAACCCTTTTTCGATTTTGTCCGCTTCCAGGATAACCTTGATTTTTCCCTCTTCCCGTAAATAATTTTTCAGCGTTTCCATGATTTCATCGATGGTGCGGGTTTTTTCATTAAAGATAAAAGGAACGGTCCTGGGATTGTGGGCAATCAGCCGCTGCACCAGGTGTTCCGCCATGGCGGTTTTACCCACACCGCCCTGGCCGTTTAACATAATAGGCACCTTATCGAAAAAAGGCCGCAAAATCTCTGCCTTTTCCCGGCGACGGCCAATAAAAAGATACTCCTTCTCGTGCCGCAACAGCATGCTGTCCTTTTCAAAAATGTACCGGTTAGACCTCAGTTCCAGGCTCTCCACCGGCTGGTCCCAGTCCACCACCCCTTCCAGCGGACGCGACAGGTAAAGGTTGGGAATGATCCACTGCAAAGGAACCGCAGGCGAAACCCTTGCTTTTACTAAATCATCGTGTTCTGCTTCCCGCAGTCTATTCAGAGCTTCATTATAGGCAGTAAAAATGGTTTGCCGCTCCGCCATGTTTCTATAAAAACAGGCGGAAAAGATCGCTGCATAATAATCGAAGATGGACATGCCCATAGACACCACCACGGGCACGCCAATACGCAGCAGGTGATTGGTGACACCGCTTAACGCCTTTTCATTCCCGCCCTTAGCCGTCTGGCAAGACGCCAACACCACCAACGGCACACGGTAACCAGGATTGCAATTCACTACATCGGCAAATTCCCTGTCCTCGGCCAATTCCGTGCGCAGGCTTCCAGGTTCTTCCAACTGCAGAAATCCTTTTTGATTTTCCTCATCATAAATACCGTGACCAAAAAAATGAAGCACATGAAAACGAGTGGAAGTCAGCTTTCGCTCCAATGCCTCCAAAGACCCGTCTTCCGTAAAATCGATCTCCACCAACCCGGCACGCAGCAGCGGCTCAAACGCTTCCAATACGGCATACTCCTCTTTTTCATAAGAAATCCGCTGCTCTTCCTCGATGTCCTCAGGCATGGATATCATTATCAGCACTTTTAACGGCGGTGCCGCCGCCGTAAAGTCAAAAACAGTTTCTTTGTAATGGTCGGGGATACTTTTGGTCAGGTAAAGCTGCCGGATACTCCCCAACGCCTGCCCGGATATTTTGTCCACGGCCATAGACCACGGCAGGTTAAGGATTTCATTGTCCGGGTGCAGCAAATGCACACAATAATACTCCCCGGAATCACGTATCCCCCGCAATACCTCGGCCCACTCCATCGAATCCTGCACCACAGCAGATAAAGCGTCCTTTAACTCCTTTAACACCGAAACTCTTAACGGCATCCCCTTCTCCAGGTGCCGCATCACTTTCCGGTTATAGTCCTTTAACGCCTCTACCCGCTCTTCTCCCATTTGCAATCGAATCGTCCTGTTTATCATAGGAATATTTTAAAGGAAAACCATCTCAATGTAAAGATTTTTTTTTGCCACAGAGGACACAGAGAGCACAGAGGAAAATTGTAGCGACTGTCTTAAATGTCAAGAGTAAATGCTGATTTTTTTAAAAAAAAATTCATTTTT
>WVZO01000117.1:244-1374 GCA_011772425.1 Candidatus Aminicenantota bacterium | reverse complement strand
TTTGAATTTGTAATGCTCTTCAGGCATAGCTTTGGCAAATTCAAGGGAGTATGCTTTTGCACGCTGCAAGATGTGTATAAATTCCTTAGCAAACATTCCTGCTTTGCCGGGTACCTTTTTCGCATCCGCATAAAGCTCAATACTTCCCGTGAGCATAATGACTACAGCGGCAGTCATCACCATAACGCTTAAATGCAGCCAATTTTTTTTTTTGAACGTCAACATGTTTTCCTCCTATTTAATGGTTTAATTGACTCTTTCAATTTACCAAACCCGGAAAATAATGTCAATAGGAGGAGATAGGGGGTTGCAAAAAATATGCTTTTTGGTGTATACTGTATGTATGATAAGAGAGGTCAAAGAGAAATGGTTCTAAAAGGAATTTTGGGAATTGTGGTTTTGGGGCTGCTTTTTTTAATTTCCCCGGGCCTGTACAGTAAAGATGCCGGGTTTAAATATTTGAAGAACTACAGCTACGGGGAGTATGATCATCACCCTCAAAATTGGGGCATGGTTCAGGCAAAAAACGGGATCATCTATGTTGCCAACCAGGCTGGGGTGTTGGAATTTGACGGTGTTTCATGGCGGGTAATTTACGACCCTCCCTCCAAGGTACGTTCCATTGCCATTGATGAGGCAGGAACCATCTACATCGGCGGGATAGGTGAAATCGGATACTTAGCCCCGGATGAAAAGGGAACATTGGAATACCATTCCCTGCTCGGCTATCTTCCGGAGAAGCAAAAGAATTTTCTCGACGTATGGAAAACATATGCATCGGAAAAGGGAGTTTATTTCCATACCTCGAAATTCCTGTTCCGGTGGGATTCCAGACAAATGAAGGTATGGGAACCCAGGGAACGTTTTCTCTTTCCCTTTATGTGTGAAGGGAAATTATTTGTACGCCCGAAAACCGTCGGCCTGATGGAAATGGTCAACGATTCGTTGAAAAAGGTGCCCGGCGGTGAGATGTTTATCGAAAGAAAAATTTTCATGATGGTTCCCTACGGTTCCAAACGTGTGTTGATCGGCACACGCGAACATGGTTTTTACATTTATGACGGCACCACCATCATGCCTTTCCCTACAGAGGTGGCTGATTATTTGAAGAAAAATCAATTGTATCATGG
>WVZO01000117.1:0-146 GCA_011772425.1 Candidatus Aminicenantota bacterium | reverse complement strand
ATCCGGTTGTCTTCCGGTGATTTTGCCCTGGCAACTCTCAATGGGGGACTTGTCATTATGGACCCCCATGGACGCCTGAAATATATTTTCGATAAAACCTACGGTCTGCAGGATGACAAAGTACATTATGTTTTCGAGGATATCCG
>WVZO01000057.1:1304-12507 GCA_011772425.1 Candidatus Aminicenantota bacterium | reverse complement strand
CCTGAAGTATTAACTAATTTCTCGGATATGGTAAAACCCAATGAGCTTAGAATAGACGGTGAGTATGTCTACATTTCCGATCAGTGTTCCGTTTTTGTCTATGATATGAAAAATTTCAAGCTTGTAAAAAAATTGGGTAATAAGGGCGAAGGTCCTCAGGAATTCAGAGATTCCCCAAAAATCACTATCGCAAGTGATAGACTTATTTTGAATAGTATCTACAAAATTATTATATATTCTGAAGATTTCAAACTTATAAAAGAAATGAACCTACCTCTTGCTGTAAATGGAATCATTCCATGTGGAGATAATTTTATCCTGGAGCATTCTGAAGTTATTGATAATAATAAATATAGACTTTTTGCAGTTTACAACAGCAAAATAGAAAAGACTAAAGACCTTTTAACAACGCCAATAGACCCAGGCATTACTAAAATTTTAATAGCTCCCTGGACTGTATGTAGATGCCGGGATGACAAAGTATTTATTGCGCAGCCCCATAAAGGTTTCTATATAGATGTTTTTAATAAAAATGGTGTGAAGTTATATCAAATAGAAAAGAATGTGGGAAAGATAAGATCAGAGGAAAAGCATAGAAATTTATATATGGAAGAAATGCTATTTTCTTTAGGTAGAAGGATATTTGAAAGAGCAAGGCAAAGAGGAGTTTTCAAAAGACCGATGAGAGAATTTCTTCCTTCTATCGGTAATTTTTGGGTGCTGGAGGATAGAATATATGTGAAGACCTATGATATTACAGATACAAAACAAAAATATATTATCATGGATTTAAAAGGTAACATACTAAAGACAGTTTTTCTTCCACGGGCATATAAAGAGATTCTTACGTTTAGTAAAAATAAATTTTACTATTTAGAGGATAGGGAGGAGGAGGGATGGGTACTTCAAGCATTAGACTTATCCCAGGAAAAGAAGTGAAACCAGGTATGATTCTGTGTATGATGTGTTTAGTTTTGTTTACCGGAGTATATCCTGAAGTATTAACTAACTTCCCGGATATGGGAAAACCCTATGAGCTTAGAATAGACGGCAGGTATATATATATTACTGATCAGTACTCCGTTTTAGTCTATGATCAAAAAACCTTCAAGCTTGTAAAAAGATTGGGTAAAAAGGGAGAGGGACCGCAGGAGTTCAAAACTTATCCAAAAATTACTTTTACAAGCGATAGACTTATTTTGTGTGATCTCTATAAAATAATCATCTATTCTAAAGATTTCAAACTTATAAGAGAAATTAACCTACATTTTACGGCTGACCGTGTCATTCCAATTGAAGATAATTTTATTTTAAAAATTTCTAAAGTTATCGATAAGAAAGAGTATACAGCCTTTATACTATATAACAGCAAACTGGAAAAAATTAAAGACCTTGTAATAGAACCACCAGACCCAGGTGTTTATGAATTCTTAATAAATCCATGGACTGTATGCAGAAGCTGGGATGACAAGGTCTTTATTGCACAACCCAAAAAAGGTTTTTATATAGATGTTTTTAATGAAAATGGTGAGAAGTTATATCAAATAGAAAAGAACGTTGAAAAAATAAAATCAGGGGAAAAGCATAGAAAGTGGTATATGGATGAAATTCTATATTTTGTAGGCAGANNGAGAGAATTTCTTCCTGCTATCAAAAATTTTTGGGTGCTGGATGATAGAATATACGTGAAGACCTATGATATTAAAAAGACAAAGCAAAAGTATATTATCCTGGATTTAAAAGGCAACATACTAAAGACAGTTTTTCTTCCACGGGCATATAAAGAGATTCTTACCTTCAGTAAAAATAAATTGTACTATCTGGAGGATAGGGAAGATGAAGGATGGGTACTTCAAGCAGTAGACTTATCCCGGGAGAACAAATGAAAATCAGGAGAATGAATAAGGTGCCATGTACTTTATTCTCTTTTTAAGAAATAGTAAAAAAGAGATTTACCTTATCAATAAAATAAACCAGGATAATGTTAAGGAGGCAAAAACATGAAAGGAAACATTTTAGTTTTAATGATTTTCTTATTTGCTGGTGTTTGTTTCCCGGCAACCATAACCTTAAAATCAAGTAACCTGGATGAGTGCATTGGAATCACTTCTTTTTTGTCCAATAGTAAAGGAGAAATTTTCCTGTTTTCCATGAGAACTCATAAGGTTTTCAAATTCAAGAAAAATGGCGATTTTGAAAAATCCTTCTGCAGGTACGGGGTTGGGCCGGGAGAAATAAAGAGAGTACTGTTTATGTTTCACAATCCGGTCAATGATTTTTTATACTTGCCGGAGATTAGTTCCGGGGTGGGAAGGGTCTCCATTTTTGACAGTAACGGGAATTTTAAAGACTATCTGGAGGTGGAACTTGCTCCCCGACAAAAGGACCACATATACAAATTGATTTTCCTGGAGGATGGTTCGTTCTACACCTTGCTGAGTGAACGGGTGGATTGGGAACCAAAGGGGAAAATTTATATGGCGAAATACAAATTATCAGTCCTGTATTTTGGTAAAAATGGGAAATTAAAATCACCGATATACACAACATTCCAAAATAAAGAGGTGGCAGATAGACCAAGAATGGGAGGTCCGCAGGTGCTTTTTCTTCCCAGTATTTTAATCAAAAAGACCCCGGTGGGAAATATTTGCATTGGGAAGACCGATGAAAATTTGCTGTATATATATGACAAATGCGGCTCTAAACGAGACTCTGTTGAACTGGAAATAAAACGATTGCTGCTGAGTGATGATGAATTCCAGAAGACCAAATCAGAATTGGTAAAAGCGTTTAAAGAAGGCAGCAGGATGCAGTGGCTGGCAAAGCATATGATTAAGTTGAAATATAAACCCATCTTTTATAACTTCTTCGTATTCCAGGATTATTACGTACTGGTTGACATCAAAAGAGATGGATTGCTTGAATATCCGGAAGAAACCACCCTGATCTTTTTCGATAAGAAAGGCAAACGGAAAACCTCGAAAAAAATAAACGGAAATGTGATGAATATCTTGAATACTCAACTGTATATCGTTGAGTACGACCAGGAGGGTAATGAGACGTTCCTGGTTAAAGATTTAGACATGGAAAATCAGGAGAAAGTCGAATGCTTCAGGAAAGAGGATTAACAACAGAGGTAATTGCAAAAATGCCTCCGGCGGGCCCCATGCTGGGGCTCCCCCAAAAAGTATTTGAGACCATGGTTGCAGGGTAAATCACCTGATTGGCCGTGCAAATGGGTGCAGCAGCATGCTCCCTCCGGCGGCCAGTACTCTATTAACTAAGCCAAAAATTCAAATCTAATTATAACAAAGCTTTTCGGCCTTTTCAAAGCCTGAAAATTTGAAAATTGAAGCCAAACGTGACTAAAACGTGTCTATCGTTTTGTTTTAACAGGTAGAGGTGCGTTTTCGAGCNNGTGCGTTTTCGAGCTGTTCTCGTTACAGAGTCACTTGACTAATAGATTCTGCAAATACTCCGACGCTTTTCTACTTGAAAATTGAACCGTTATCAAATAAATCCAATCTTTCTTTTTTCCGGGTAATCAAAAATATATTTATTAAAAAACAATTTCTCTTTTTGGGAGTTGAACGAACCAAAGAAACGAAAATCTTCCAGATAGTAATTAGGAGGTGCATCCATTTCTTCCTTAAAAGGGCATACCCATCCACAACTACTCCTGGTTTCACTTACATAATTATACGAAGAATGAAGACTGTCTACAAACTCCTGAGCAATCTCTGAAAAGGGTTTTGGCATGTAAAACACTTTTATAATACCAAATTTTTCCAATTGAGCCAGTTTATGGTTGCGTTCCTCGGTTTCAAAATCGAAGCAGTACCAATGTCCTTGTGTCTTCTCCACTTCTTCAAAATTACATTCCTTTAAAGCGAAATCGAAATCTTTTTGAAGATTTTCCGATTTTGGCATCCCTCGGAAATAATCCAAGAAATTTCTAACATCAGGGGGTACATTTTTTTGAGATGCCGCGTACTGGTCCTGAAGACTCCAATCCTCATGGACAGGAAGTGTTTCAGTAGGCCATTTATAACTGGAAATGGTCTCCTTAAGTATTAGTGCCTTCTCTTTAAATTGTTTTTCTGATGTAGGCTTTTCCCAATTAAATCTGAATGGCTTAAAAAAACCATTTAAAAAAATCCCGCACTCTGGGCATTTGTACTTATCCATATCTGGAAGAGAGCGCCTTGCAAATTTGATAATGTTGGGATTTCTGCAATTACTGCATTTCCACTTGATTTCAAGGAGATGAGGAATCCTAAGCCACTTTTTATAATATAACTTCTGAATCCCGGAAATCTTCTTTGAATGATTCCATATAAGATTTGAAATAACTATATTGACGAATTCCTTATCCTGCTCAGCATCGCACATTCTCACAAATTCATCGTCAATAGACTCTGAAATCCATCTTTCAATATCAGAGCGGTTAAACCGTGATAATTCGCTTGATGCCTTTTTATGCATCTTCTTTGCTTCAGCTTTAAAATCTCTATCAGTTAACAATGCTGACTGCCGAACAATACGTTCTTCATCCAACGCCCTTTGCCGACGCTCATACTGTCCCACTTCATCTGAAAAAACTTTGCGTGCTACTTCTTCAACCACACACTCGACGAAATCTAACCGGTTTTTCTTATGATCGGAGTGTCCAGGCATTTTTCCTCCTATTATAGTTTTCTCAAGTAGTGTCTGAATTATACCAGAGCGGGAGAGCGAACTCAACAGAGCAGAAATAATTGGATAAAAGAAGGATAATATCAATTTATCTGGCATTGGAGTGGAGTATTACAACTACTCCCGGTTTGGACAACTGATAATTGCCTTTTCGCAGTTTTATCGATCGCCTCAAGGGGTTGAAACGTTCGGTGGTTTTATGATAGAATTCTAATAAGGATATACAATTGATTTCTAAAAGACAAAAAGTTTTGTTGGCCCTGTTGGAAGCGTGGGGAGGGGAGTTGCCAAATACGGATATGCAGAAATATTTATTTCTTGTATCAAGGTGCCAGGAAACGAAAAACCGAAGCTATCACTTCATCCCGTACAAGTACGGATGCTTTTCCTTTAATTCTTATTCTGATAAGAGAAAATTAATCGAAAAAAAGGTTTTGAAGGATTGCGAAGATTGGAAATTATCTGAAAAGCAAAGCGATTTTTATTTTATGCTTCCCAAAGAGGACAGGGCCTCAATAAAAAAAGTGAAAGAAGAATTTGGACATCTAAGTGGAAAAGAACTGATCAGGCACATCTATTTGAAATATCCATATTATGCGGTTAACAGTGAAATCCTGGGCGACGTTTTAAGTAATTCGGAAATTACCCAAATAAAAGAATGCAAACCGAAAAATGAAATTCGTGCGCTTTATACTATTGGATATGAGGAAAGGAGCTTAGAAGAGTATATAAACTTTCTTATCAAGGAAGATGTGAAAATCCTGGTTGATGTAAGGAAAAATCCTGTTAGCAGGAAATATGGCTTTTCAAAGAAAACCCTTCAAAAGGCAATCGAAGAAGTTGGAATAGAGTACAGACATATCCCGGAATTAGGTATTTCCGGTGAAAAACGAGCGAATTTGCACAATTTAGAAGATTACAATCGATTGTTTGATTCATATGAAAAAGAAGTCCTGAGCAGCAGCAGTAATTTATTGATGACATTATATCAATTGATACTCGATAATGAACGGATCGCCCTCACTTGTTTTGAAAAGGATTCTGAATATTGTCATAGGACACGCATTGCCGAGAAAATTGTAAAGGACCTCTCCGGGGATTTATCCATAATAAATTTATAGCAATGAAAGAGAAAGTTCTTATAGTAGTCAAAGCATACCCCACTCTTTCAAGTAAATATGGGGAACTTGTGTGCATTGGCGCAATGCGAGAGGATGGCTCATGGATAAGGCTTTACCCAATGCCTTTTAGAAGATTTGAGGATTATAAAAGGTTTTCTAAATATACGTGGATTGAAATACCACTTATAAGACATGAAAGTGACCCCAGACCTGAAAGCTTTAGACCCCTGGGATGGGAGTACGATATTCATGAGACACTTGGGTATGAAAATAATTGGGCAAGAAGAAAACAAATCGTCCTAAAAAAGAAAGCTCACAATGATCTGTTATGGAAGTGAACAAATAGCTTTGGAAAAAGTAAAACAAAAATATCTTGATGAGTTTGTGGCAAAAAAGGATCTGTATTTTTTTCTTGGAACAACAAAGCAATATCACGGATGGGCAAAGAATCCGTTCGTCATCGTTGGAACATTTCACCCACCGAAAGAAATACAGCGGAGATTAGGCTTTCCTGATTTTCCTTGACGTCCCTTTCATATAAATTGTATGATTCATAGACATCGCTTCAATTTTCCGGGGACTAAACCAGGGCAGAGGCGTGCATAATCGCTGCAAAAAGAACCTTAAAGTATTTGAGACCATGGTTGCAGGGTAAATCAACTGACTGGCCGTGCAAGCGGGTGCAGCAGCATGCTCCCTCCGCGAGCCCTATGCTGGGGCTCCCCTAAAAGTATTTGAGAACACTTTTATAGAGTAAATCACCTTACTGGCCGTGCAAACGGGTGCAGCAGCATGCTGCTTATCTGAGAGTTCCTTCGTAATGAGCAGTAAGCTGGCGATTTTTTACCACTTCTGGGGTGTAAAGAGGTAAAAGCATCGGTGAAATACGGTCGGTTTCGATTTTCGCCTCTTTCAACTCTTTCTCGTAAGCATTAATATGCTCCAGGCTCAATGACTTCAGTTTCACGGATTTGACATAATCCACCGCGTATTGACCGGCCCTCTTCCCAAATACATTGTAATCCAACACGGAATTACCCATCAAACGATTTCGGCCGTGAAGACCACCCGAGGCTTCACCGGCCACGTAAAGGCCAGGTATATTGGTTTCGCAGCGGTCATTGATTTCGATTCCCCCATTCTGGTAATGCAGCGTGGGATAAACCAGCATGGGCTGCTTAATGATATCTATACCATAACGATAAAATTGCCGGTGCATGGCGGGAAATTGCCGGTTAATGTATCCTGTGCCGTGAATTAAGTCGATCAGGGGCGAATCGAGCCAGATACCGACCCGACCGCTGGGGGTTTCGATTCCCAGCTTTTTTTCGACACATTCACAGATAAACGCGGAACTCTCCACATCCCTGGGCTCCCTGGGAAAAACAAACAGTTCTCCATCCCGGTTGAGAGGCTGACNNGACAGAATCCATGTAAAGAAGCTTTGCACCGGCACGGTATGCCATAATCAGGCCGTCGCCGGTGGCGCCGTAATGATTGGTGGTATCGAATCCCCGGATATGAAGCCGGCCGTATCCGCCGGTGGCGATGATAGTAGATTTGGCTTTAACGATAAAATATTCCTCGGTTTCCAGGTTGTAAAGAACCGCACCGGCGCACTGTCCGTCACTGTCAAGGATAAGTTCCACAGCCGGCATAAATTCAAGTACCCGGATGTCGTCGGGGTGGTTCCTTACTTCATCCATCAGGGTTCTCATAATAATTGCACCGGTATAATCACGGCAGGAATGCATCCGTTTCCGGGACGTTCCACCCCCGTGGAGGACCTGCATGGAAGCATCTTCATTCTTGTCCCAGACAACCCCCAGGTCTTCCAGCCATTTGACAATGCCGGGACCGTCTTCGGTAAGCGCACGAACCAGGTCGGGCTTGTTATCGAAATGCCCGCCGCCCAAAACATCAAGGTAATGAATGGTTGGAGAATCCTTCGGCGAAGTTGCCGCCTGCATACCACCCTGGGACATCATGGAATTGGAGTCCCCCAGGCGAAGTTTGGTGGAAACAATGGATTTTATACCCTGCTGCGCAGCAATAATAGCTGCCGCACAACCACCGCCCCCACCCCCGATGATAAGTATATCCGTCTCATAATCGGGGTGCTTTAAATCAAAAAGTCCAGGGTGGATCCGGGAGTGAGCCTCAAGTATATCAACCACTTCAGTGGTTAACGATTCCCCTTTATTGGGGCCGATATGGATTTTACGCTTGGAGTCGGCCCGGTAATCGGGATGAAAATTAGAGAGCACGTGCTCCCTTTCCTCGGCTGTCATCGGGGGAAACACCGGCTTTCCCGTCTTGGTAAGCTCAAGACGTTTCTGCCTCGTCCGTTCTACCATTTCAATCGATTTTAACATTCTTGCAGTATACATCGTTCACTCCTCCTGGAACTTATTCCATATCCCTGGCATAATATTTCTTCTTTAACTCTTCCCTGTCCATATTCATTAATGTTTTATATTCCGCTTCGTATTTCTTATCATCAAGCTCTTGCAACCGTTTTTCCAGTTCCGGGCTTTTTACGGATAAGTATTTTCCATAAAGCCTCCGGCACAGGATGGCAACATTGAAATGAATAATTTCAGCGGGACAGCGGATGGCGCATAAACCGCAGGCGACACAATCGAAAGAGAGGTCCATGACCCGCGCGATATCACCTCTCATGGCTGCCTGTATATATTCCATGACTTCCAACTCCTGGGGGCACACCTTGGTACAGGTATTGCACGCCACACACCGGAAAACCTCGGGATAGAGCTTCTGGATGGTGGCCACATTGGCTGCCAATTCATCCAGGTCGTATATCGCCTTTTTACCGGGTATGGCCGGTAACTGCGAAAGCCACATGCCCTCCTTTACCAGCTCGGTACAGGCCAACCCCGAATAAATCTTGTAATCGCCGGGGAGCCGGTATACCGTACCGCAGGCACCGCAAAAACCCTCGCGGCAGCCCGCACCCCTCTTTATCTGGTAACCGGCATATTCAAGCGCCTTCATAATCGTCGCATCTGCCGGTACGCGGTGGGCATTACCCATGATAAATACCGTTACCATTTCTCTTGTCTCGTTTGTTTCCTCTTTTGCTTTCACTGTTTTTCCTTCTTGTTTGAGGTTCTTTTGGGGACCTTTCTTTGTCGCCATCACACTACCTCCGTTTACATTTTACGTTTATCTTCTTACTTCTTACTTCCTAGTTCCTACTTCTTACTTCCCATATTAATATTCCGTGGGTAAGTCCTTTAATTTGGCCCATGAATACACGGGACCATCTTTACAAATATAATGCGGTCCGATACTGCACCTGCCGCACTTGCCGATACCACACTTCATCTTGTTTTCAACCGTTGTATATATCCGCTCGTCTTCAAATCCCATTTCCTTGAGGGCCATGATCGCGAACTTAATCATAATGGGGGGACCACAGGTGATCGCGATGGAATTCTGCGGCCATTTGACTTTATCTTTAACGTTCTCGGGCACAAAACCCACGAACTCATCCCAACCGGGTTCTTCGGTATCGACGGAAAGATGAACGGGTATCTCTTTCTTGAGCTCCCGGAGTTCCTCTTTATATACCAGGTCATTTGACGTCCTGGCGCCATAAACAAGCATCAGGTCACTGTATTCGCTGCGATTTTGCAGGGCGGTATGGAGGAGTCCCCAGAGGGGGGCCAGCCCGATACCACCGCCGATAAAGATCAGACTCCGTCCCTTCCAGTCACCCATGGGGAAACCGTTGCCATAGGGTCCACGTACACCGATAATATCACCGACTTCCATTTCGTGCAGCGCCGTTGTCACCCGCCCGGTTTTCAAAATACTGAATTGAAGGTAATCCTTTACATAAGGGGCAGATGAGATGGAGATCATGGATTCACCTTTCCCAAAAACCGACAGCATGGCACACTGACCGCAGTTGTAAGAAAATTGACCGCCGTTGATAAATTGGGTCCTGAAGGTTTTGATGGCCCTCTGACCCGTGACTTCTTCTTTAATGCCGATTATCCTGGCAGGTTCCGGTAAATAAGAATTGCTGCTATTCATTATCGTTTAACCTCTCTGCTCTATTGAGAATTTCAATAATATCTATGCCCACCGGGCAGTTGGTTACGCACCTGCCGCAGCCGGTGCACAGGTAATCCCCGTTGGTCCGGACAAAATAAGGATATTTGTGAAGCACACGCCGACGCAGCCGGGCCGCTTTGTCGGGCCTGGGATTGTGACCGGACGAATGCATGGTAAAATCCGGGAATTGACAGTTGTCCCAGGTCCTGACCCGTTTCCCTTTGAGGGGGGAAATACGTTCCACTTCATCGCTCATATCAAAACAGTGACAGGAGGGGCAAAGATACGTGCAGATACCGCAGCGAATGCAGGCTTTGGCTTCCTCTTCCCACAAGGGAGAAGCGAACATGTTACTTTCACCGAGCCGGTTGCAGCTTTTTTCCACATCGTTTATTTCCCGTTTGATTTTGCCCGGCGCGGATTCGTGAATTTTTGCCGCCTTGCCCCGTTCTTCGGTCCCGGGTTCCCTGAAGAGCTCCCCGGAGAAATCCATTATTTTAACTCCACCCGGAGTTAGAGATTCCAGGTAATAATCATCACCCAGGTCGGTGACCAGGATGTCCAGGCCCGTTTTGCCATGAGGTGAGCCGCCGACACTGGTACAGAAACAATTATCAGAGGGAGGCTTCGCACACCCCAGTCCCACCAGGATGGTCGTCTCCCTGCGCTTAAGGTAGTACGGGTCGTTAAAATCTCCGGCAAAAACCTTGTCGATTAAGGCAATGGCTTTGGCGTCACAGGGCCTGATTCCAAAGATAATTTGAGGTTTTTCCTCCGGCAGCGTCTCTTTGATTTCCATTTGTCCAGGTTCATTACCACTTTCCGCGCCGTAAAATTCAAAAAAGACCTCCCTGGGAGGAAACACGGCTTTTTTGGGAGAGGGGGTGGTATTGAGATAGCCCAGGTCAATAACATCCGGGTTCTCGATGACCTCAAAACTCCAATGATCTTCACGATTGACAGGAGCAAATATGGTGTAATCTTCTAGTTTTTTCACCCACTCCGGGACAGACTGTTTTGAGATTATCTTTTCCATTGGCTCACCGTTTCTATTTTACATTTAACATTTTGCACGTTTGCATGTTGTTTACCATCATAAGATAAAATCCTGGGGGTCCTCATCCCTAAAACTGGACACCAGGGAAGGCTCGTCGGCTTCAAAACCGGCTTCGTAATCGAAAAGTTTTTTGGAATCTTTTTCCATTTTTTTATTCAGGAAGCGGATGGGAATATCCACGGGGCATACGCGTTCGCATTCGCCGCAGTCGATGCAGCGTCCGGCCAGGTGAACCGCCCTTACCATG
>WVZO01000057.1:0-1230 GCA_011772425.1 Candidatus Aminicenantota bacterium | reverse complement strand
CATTTGTCCATTTGCTCTTGCCAGTACTTCCAGCGTTCGTCGGGAGAGAGTGATTCCACTGGCTCCAGCGATTGAAAATAATTACTGCATGACTTTTTAACTTTCTCTCCGACAAACACATCGTAGACCACCGGGTAATTGGCTTTGCATTCCAGGCACCGTTGGGCAAGGACCTCTTCCACCGGGACTTTGATATTACCGGCTTTGGTGACCACGTTAAAATGATTATCCTGGCTGAACTGGACCCTCTCGGGCTTCTTTTCTTTAAACTTCCCGGCAATTTTTTTGACATCCACGACCCCGGCATTTTCACAGGAGACTCCGATGATGTAAACGTCCTCCCGCCGGATGTATTTTTCCTGCAAGAGAACATTGACGGCCCGGGAATCGCAGCCTTTGACGATAACTGCCACGGGCCGGTTGTCCGGTGCTTTCTGCCTGGCTTTTTGCCTCTTTTCATCCACCAGGAAACGGGAGAGATTATGGACACACGTACCTTCCCATATTAACCGGTCGACATCGTTGGGGTCTTCGATAAAGGCCGGGGCTGCCAATATGCCGTTGGTACTTCGTTTATAGCCAATCAGGTACTTGACTTTTCCTTCTTCTAATACTCGTTTTGCCTCTTTTTTGATCTCTTCAAGTTGCGCCATCAGGAATTTCTCCTAAACCGTGTTTGCGGCCCCATGGGTTTCAGTTCCTCGACAAACTCCCCGATGATTTCCGTAAACTTTGCACCTTCGGCCGCGGAAACCCAGGACATTTTAAATCGTTTTTCTTCAAGGCCCATAAATTCCATGAGATTCTTTACCAGGTGGATACGCCGGCGGGCATAGTAATTGCCTTTAATATAATGGCAGTCACCGGGATGACACCCGGAAACCAGGACACCATCGGCACCTTTGTTGAATGCCGACAGGATGTAGAGGGGAGAGACACTGCCGGAACACATCACCTGGATGGGAACAACATTAGGGGGATACTGCATCCGGGATACACCGGCCAGGTCACTGCCTGCCGACGAACACCACTTGCAGAGGAGCGCAATGATTTTGGGTTCGAATGTTTCTGTTTCCGCCATGATCAACCTCCAAGAGCGGCAGATAGGGATGCGGTTATCATCTCATGCACCTGCAGCGGGGTCAGGTTCTTGACCTGGATGGCCGCGCGCAAACACGTGGCCGAACAGGTGCCGCATCCTTCACACAATACCTCATTCACTTCCGCTTT
>WVZO01000285.1 GCA_011772425.1 Candidatus Aminicenantota bacterium | reverse complement strand
CGGCTCATGGGAACGCTTTTTATAAAAACCGCCCCTGGACCCCGCAAAAATTTTTGTTTAGATCTTTCTTGCTTAACACCTTTTTAACTCCCGGTCAATCCCGGGAGTTTAAAACAGAATTGACCTATCCTGTTTTTTCTGATATTATTGTATCTTCTCCGAAGCTTGTGGGCCTGAGGCAAAAGCCATGGACATAAGCCGACAGGGTTAAACCGGAAACAGTTTGGCCTCCCGTGCTTGGAAAGGAGAAAGATCAATGTTTCATCTATCCCCTTTCCTCACGGAGAATAAAACTAAAGGATATGTATATGATGAAACCGATCACTTTCATCTTGTTTGTTCTTATTACTTTACTGCTTTTTTCCTGTGGCTTTAATGAAAGTGAACCAGGGAAGCAGGCGATGGAAATCCGTGTGCTGCACGCGGGTTCTTTATCCATTCCATTTAAAGATATGGCCCAAACCTTTATGAAAAAATACCCGCAATATAAGGTTCTTCTTGAGGGCCACGGCAGTCGCAGCTGTGCCCGTCAGATTACCGATTTGAAACGGCGGGTGGATGTGATGGGTTCTGCGGATTCAGCGGTTATAAGAAATCTGCTGATGCCGGAATATGCGGATTTCTGCATTGATTTCACCACTAATGAAATGGTGATTATGTACACTGGCAAAAGCAAATTCGCAGATACGATTAATGCAGATAACTGGTACGAGATTTTATTGAAGCCGGACGTGCAGTATGGTCACTCCGATCCCAATGCCGATCCCTGCGGCTACCGGTCTGTTTTAACCTGGCAGTTGGCAGAGACGTATTATAAGGTGGAGAATCTTTTCAAAAAACTGTCGGAAAAAATGCCTGAAAAAAATATCCGGTCAAAGGAGGTGGATTTGATTGCCCTGCTGGAAACAGGGGAACTGGATTATATTTTTATCTATCGCAGCGTGGCAGAGCAGCACCAGGCAAAATATGTGATTTTACCGGATGAGATCAACCTGAAATCCGCTGAACATGCGGAATTTTACAAAACCGCATCACTGAAGATCACCGGCAAGAAACCCGGTGAGTGGATTGAAAAAAAAGGTGCACCCATGGTGTACGGCATTACCATGCCTAAAAACGCACCCAATCCGGAAGGCGGAATTAAATTTATTTCTTTTGTCCTGGGCAAGGAAGGACAGGAAATAATGAAAAAGAACGGTCAGCCGGAAATTGTCCCACCGCGGGTGGACAATAAGGACAAATTACCGGAAGCATTGAAGAAATTTTTTTATGAGATTTAAAGTTATTTTCTCATCGTTGGGATTTTTGTTGGTTTTGTTTATTGCAGTGCCTATCCTGAGGATGTTGTTTTCCGCGGACCCGGGGACGTTGGCGGATACAGCCGGGGAAGCGGAAGTCCATGCATCAATTTTTCTAACGCTGCGGGCCTCGCTGTGGGCTACGATTGTCGCCTTGTTCACGGGTGTGCCCCTGGCCTGGATACTGGCGCGGAAAGATTTTAGAGGGAAAAAAATAATCGAGGGAATTATCGATCTACCGGTTATTATTCCTCATACTGCGGCAGGTATTGCTTTGCTGAGTGTCTGGGGACGCCACTCGATCCTTTCCAGGGTTACCGGGCTTCATATCATCGGAACCGAAGTGGCGATTGCCATGGCCATGTTTTTTGTGTCTGTTCCCTTTTTGGTTAACGCGGTTAAAGAGGGTTTTAAACTAATCGATGAGCGGTACGAAAAAACCGCTGTCACCCTGGGTGCGACTCCCTGGAAGGCGTTTTTAACGGTCAGCCTGCCCATGGTGAAGAAGTCAATTATTTCCGGTTCTATAATGATGTGGGGCCGCGGCATATCAGAGTTCGGGGCAGTGATTATCCTGGCGTATCATCCCATGGTAGCGCCGGTATTGATTTTTGAGCGGTTCCAGAATTTCGGGTTAAAGTATGCGCTGCCGGTGACGGTTTTGTTAATCGTCATCAGCCTCGCGGTATTTATCGCCATGCGACTTTTTGAAGATAAGAAAGCCGCCAAGAACGCGAAGAGACGCGAAGAAGAGAAGAACGTTATACGGTCAGAAGTTTGAGAAAAGCAAATGGCAATGATACTAATAGGGCACGATGACCACAACCTGGTAATACAGGCTGACCATGTATAAAAAATTTTTGCGGGGTCCAGGGGCGGTTTTTATAAA
>WVZO01000562.1:10087-10251 GCA_011772425.1 Candidatus Aminicenantota bacterium | reverse complement strand
TTGTTTTGAATTTTGAATTTTGGTCATTTGAATTTGTTTCGAATTTCGTGCTTCGTGCTTCGAATTTAAATCTTTTCTTGCGATGGTATGATATATTGGTGTATTTTCATACTTCTTGAGCATCATTTGAGACTTGACGTGACACCAGGTGGTTATTTTCATTC
>WVZO01000562.1:6756-10051 GCA_011772425.1 Candidatus Aminicenantota bacterium | reverse complement strand
GAGTAGACGGTTATTCATCAAGTATAGTCATCCCTTAAAAAAGAATAGATGGCTTATCATCGAGTATAGTCATCTATATAAAAGGGAGTAGACGGCTTATCATCGGGTATAGTCATCTATTAAAAAAGAGTAGACGGCTATTCATCAATATATGTCATCTATTAAAAAAGAGTAGACATCTCATCATCCATGACTGGTTATCCTTCCATTTTTTGCCCCAAGTCTTCGGGAATGGTCCTCCGGTTTTTGGGAATACTCCTCCAGCGTTAGGGAGTGCTCCTCTGGTTTTCGGGAATGCTCCTCCGGTGTTCGGGAGCATTCCTCTGGCATTCGGGAATGGTTCCCCGCTCTTCGGGAGTGGCTCCCCGGTCTTCGGGCATAGTCCACCGGTGTTCGGATAAAAATCCCGGTTATCTGGGGGGATTTTCAGTTGTTTTTGAGATAAGGAGACGAAGTTCGGAAGGTATNNCCTTTCCTACGGCTTCCCGACCCTTTTCCTACGGCCCGACAAGCATCTTCCTACGGGTCAACGATCCATTCCTACGGGTTCCTGACCCCTTTCCTACGACCCTGGAACCATCTTCCTACGAGCTAGTAACCCGTTCCCACGGGTCTGGGACCGTCTTCCTACGGGCCAGGTAGCTGTCCCTACGGCCCTGGAACCATCTTCCTACGGCCTGGGAACCCGTTCCTACGGGTCTGGAACCACCTTCCTACGAAGCCCTGATTTCTTGCCAACAGCACGGGAATCCCCTTCCCAGGCAGATTTATCCCCTTCAAGAGACCCAACATCCTGACTCCCGGTCAGAATAACATAGGGCACCTCTATGCTGATATAGACCTCGTCTATGTTAAGATAGAAACCGTCTATGTTGACATAAAGGTGGGTCAGGAAAACGCTGTGTGCTCCTCGCCGTAGGCGTTTAAAATTTGTCCGAAGGACACCCCTTTGTTTGGAATTTCGGGTTGGGGCTTGGCAAGAAGATATCCTGCGCTATGCGCGTTCCTTTCCGCTTTCCAGGGCTTTAAGAATCAAGGATTTGTTTCTCTCACATCTCATTAGTCCAGTTCTAATATTTTTAAATTTTTCTGCCAAATCTTCGTCAGTCCAGGGTTTCTTCCAGTAGAATGCTATAACCAATGATGCAAATTTTTTAAAGCTTCCATCAAGTAAAAATTGTTCCTTTATAAAGTTAATTGAATCCGGATCAGGTTCGGGAAGCGGCTTTTGGTTTCTTTCAATTAGCGATAAAGTTGAAATTGTCAAGCTTGCCATATATTGAACATCTAACAATGGGGAATTTTTCCAGAGGTCAAACAAACGAGAGAGAACATCCGAGTTTTGCTCCGTTGTCCAGATTTCGGTTTCTGCCAACCAACGCAAAGCAAAACAGGCTGCGAAATGAAGGTAGGATATATCTGAGTAAAGAGAAGAGACAATCCGATCACCCAATGATTTTAGCCCTTTTATCGAATCGGAAGAGAATTTTTTATAGAAAAGTGATAGGCGATATATGAAACAGTTAATGCGCCTATAGCCTTTTGAAGTACGTTTTCATTATCCAGTAGATTTGTTATCATCTCATAAAGCTTTGGGGTTGGAGCTTTTCCACCTGTACCGCCCATCCGATGCATATGAATGTCACCTAAGGCCCCCCCCAGAAAGATCATATCCGTGTCGGAGCTAATATAAGCATCACGAACCACTTTTAGCAGTACTTCTCCATATCTACCCTCGAATAGAGAAAGAATAAGTAAAGAAGGAGGATTTACCCGTCTTGCAATCCACTCCAATGCCTCTTCCAGCAATTTAGGAGTCAGTTGAATTTCATCAAGAATACATTGACCCAATAGGGCATGGGAAATTGTGGGGAAAAACCTTTAAGGGGTTTATCTAACTTTTTACATCGTTCAATAAGATGTCGCACCAGTGGTTGCACTTTTCTACCAGCCAATACCGTTGCAAGGCTTACGACCTCTTTCCACTTTGTATTCTCCAGGTGAGGTCCGAGGACTTTCAGCAGAGTGTCGTTATCTTTGCGGCCGGGATAATAGCCTTCTACAATGGCACGGGCTGTTAAATACTCTTGGAAGGTCAGGTGCCGGAACTCATACATGGGATATAAAGTACCATTTTCGATTTCATGCCCACTCATCATCAACAAGCTGCTGCGATACTCCACACGCTTGATGAATTCGGCCACACTGTGCCGGGCATAACCCAAAATCTCAGGCATCTGTTTCCTGGCTAAATTCAATACCTCATTCAACCGCCTCGAGGAGATACGCTGAACACCATCTTTCATCATGGAAAACGCCACGAAAGCCAATTGCGGGATGGCCTCGTCCGGGTCCATGGGTTCATGGGCTTCGACATTCCAGGTCATTAACAGCACTTCGACGGCCTTGCCATACAACACACTACGCCTGGTGGGCAGTTGCCCCACCCATCTTTTGACCAGCAGGAGCGTGGTCAGCAGCAGGGGATTTTTCGCCAGTTGCCGTATACGGTCCGAATCACAGATGGTCTCTGCCAGTTTTTCCGCTTCTTCGCGCACATCGGGTTTATTACCCATCACCTCTTTGTGCCAGGCCAACGTTAAACGGGTAATATCATTTACATCGAAATCAGCCACTTTATAGTGTCTGCATTGGGCACTCAGCGCGCCGCCTACGATGCGAAAACCTGCCTCACGGGAGGTGACCACGATGTTTACATTTGGATAAGTGGCCAGGAACGTGCGTAATTGGGTGACAAAACCAACACGGTCGCTTTCATTTGATATCTCATCAAGCCCATCCACCAGGAGCAGCACATCACCGCTTCGAAGGGCGCGGTTTACCAGGAGGGCAAAACCATCTTTCAACTCATCCATCTCTGCCCTTGATGCAATACTTGACAGGATATCTTTAATCGGTGACGACACCCGCTCCCCCAGTTGCCTACAGCGAATAAACAACGGCAGCCATGACCTCTCCGGCAGTTTATCATCGCTGAGGGAACGCCGCTCCGGGAAAGCATATGCAATCGCCAACCGTTTAATAAGTGTGGTCTTACCAACACCCGGGAGTGCAAGGATCGCCAGACGTCCACAACCTGAAAGAACCTCGCCCACCGTCTGTTGTACCCACATCTTTTCTCTGGGAAACCTCAATTTCCGGGGGACAAAGATATTTTCCAGGTTGAGACGCCGCGAAGATACCTCCTGGTCGGCGGGCATTCCTTCCAATGTAATATTACCGCATTCACTTTCCAGGTATTTAAGATATTTTTCGCGGGCCTCGTTGACCCGGT
>WVZO01000562.1:0-6725 GCA_011772425.1 Candidatus Aminicenantota bacterium | reverse complement strand
GTCCCAGGGCAATGGTTTCCCCGTCGGCGTGGACCAGGGCAAAATGGGTTTTCTGCTTGTTCTTCATAAAATAAACTACCCATATCCAACCCATATCATTGGCCAGAAGTTCGAATGAGCCATCCGCCCTCAGATTACCTCCATGTTTGGCTGCACAGTGAACCGCCTGCTCCATTGCTTTTATTGGCGGCACAATAATGTTTCCCCGGATCAATTCATCAATCACCCGGTTCCCATCCAGGAGAATCACCCATTTGTCACCCGCCTCTTTCTCTTGCTCTATTGCCGATTCCGTGAAACCCGAAAGAGAGATAAAGTAACCTTCCACTGGCATATCCGGGTATTTTCTTATCTCCGCATCCTTCACACCCACGAACTTGTTGATGTCATCACCGCCAATCTTATCTTTAGTGGCTTTACATTCCGCGATCATACGTTTTGATTCGGTTCGGTGCGCTGATTCGATATCGATTTCACGGCCGGATTTGTGGATATCTAACCGCGGATTATCGTAACCCAGTGCTAAAAACAGGTCTTTCATCACCCGGGCGAAAAGGTCCCCCCGTTTATTGGCTTCCTTCTCCAGGATGCGAATGTTCGCAATATTGGACATAGTCAACCTCCCTTGCCTCTGGCGGCCAGGAGGTTCTTTTGAAAAACCACCCCCTGGACCCCCGCAAAAACTTTTTATTATTTTTTTCAAAGCCCTACCATGATGATGGTTTTATTCTTATAAACGGTTTTCTTCCAATAAATCTTATTCTCCCACTCGATATCCGCAGGATCAAATATCACCAGGTAACCTTCTTTTAGACCAATGATGTCCAGGTAGTCGTTTAATTGTTGTTTACCTTCCTCAATGGTGTAATTGCCCCTTTTGATTTTTAATTCTAAAGCAAACTCCTGGTTTCCGTATTTTACCCGCATATCGATACGCTTGTTGCCTAATGCCATTTCATGATTTATTTCCCCACCAGCATTGACCAGCCGCTGCAAATAAGACATCAATAACAAATGATGGGCTGATTCTTTGTATTCATACCGGTCGAGCCACATCCCGCTGTTTCGCCGGTAAAATACCTGGAATTCTTTTAAAACCTTCTCCATATCCAAATTACCGTCCCTGTCCACAAACCGGCTTGTTTGCACCTCTTTGGGAATGGACTCCTGTATAGGAGAGGCCATGACACCAGGGATGATCTCAGCATAAATCGGGTTGGCAAATTCAAGCGGCGACGTTTGTGAGACGATGCCCAGGTCTCTAACATAAGAAATATGGTCGTCCAGGATGTCAAAATGAAGACTGTCCCCATTAATAATTGCCTGGACAATCTGTTTTACCCACTCTTCTTTTAATCGATCCACCAGGCTGTCCAGGTGAGTATCTCTTCGTAATACCAGTTGTTTCCTGGCCTCGTTAAGGATATCCACGGTAATTGTTTTAGAATAATCGTCCTCCAGTATTTCAGAGACAATCTGATAGGCCAGGGCATTGGTTAACCAGGGTTGACCTTGAGTGAGGCTAAAGATTTCTTCTTTTACTTCACCGGGAAAAACCTGGCCGGTTTCAGTGGTATGCTGGTCCAGGAGCTGGAATACCTCTTCTTTTGTGAAATTGCTTATTAAAAGTGAATCGGATTTCACGTTAAATGGAGATGCCGTGCCTAAGGGTTTAATCCCGTTCCGGCTTTCCACTTTATAGTCCCGTACATCTCGTAATCCTACCAATGCGACTGAAGAGGGGAAATGCCCGGGCCTGGATTGATAACCGTCCCGCAATTGCCGCAGCACAGAGATCAGGACATCATTCATTAAGGAATCAATCTCATCGATAAAAAGAACTATAGGGTCGGATTGAGCCCTGGCCCAGGTTTGTAAATATTCTTTTAAATCCAGGTATTTTCGGCCTTTTGGATTTTCCGGCCAGTATTTTTTTGCCAATTGCTCCACTGATGCGCTGTATATATTGTGAATAATTTTTCGATTAGCCTCATCTACCGATATACTGTTGTACCCGGCTCGTTCGAATGAGACTGCCAATGAGATGTATTTACCTTCTGTATTGAGTTTCCGGGATACAGCGTGCAAATAGGTGGTTTTTCCTGTCTGGCGGGGGGCATGGATGGTGAAATAGCGTTTCCTGGCGATTAGATTTTCTACTTTCCGTAATCGACTTAATGGGTCTACCATATAATGTTCGTCCGGGAAACACAATCCGGCCGTGTTAAAGTATTTGCCCATACGTTGCTCCTAAAGAATCATATAATAGCCGAAAGTTTTTCCAATGTCAAATACTTATGGAAAAAAATAGGAACAGGCAAGAAGTGATTTTTTCTCTGACGGATGTTGAAATTAAAAGACATTTCATTTAAAATATGTGTATGTTTGAAAAAGTCGTTTTTATGAGTGTTTTAGTGGGTTTTTCAAGAAAAAGTAACATCGGTGTTAGTAACACTGGTGTTAGTTTTTTAACTAACATCAATGTAAGGTGTCAGCCATGAAATCACCATTCCAATTCGGTAAAACGGAATTTATCGATCCGGTTTTCGAGTTATGGTTTAAAAGATATTATTCAAGCTGATATAAAACATGAGTGAAAATAAATCACTAAACAATCTAATCGGGAAATACACCTTTAAATTCTTCAAAAACAATGCTAAACTAGATAACAAACAACAAGTACTGATCATTACAGATGACAAAATCGATGCCAATGTCACCGGGTACTTGCGAAAAGCTGCAGCAAAAATAACCGGTAAGATAGATATCTACATTTTGAGCACGCCTCCAGGTTCCAATTTTGAGCCGCCCCTGGACCTTAAAAAAAAGGTTCAAAATAGCGACGTTATTCTCGCACCCACCAGCTCCAGTTTATTCCACACGGAACTCATCCGGGAAGCCTGCGAAAAGGGTGCAAAATTCTTTGCCATGACAGGTGCAACACTGGAAACACTTTATAAAGGCGCTGCAACTGCCGACTTCATTGGCCTTGAACCTGGAGTGATTGAAAAAGCAAACGTATTAACAAGATCAAATTCAATAAAAATCACCACTAAACGGGGAACAAATTTCTCGGCAAATATTAGCGGAAGGCTGGCAAACGCTGAAACAGGAATCGGCAAAAAAGGCAAACCTGCCACGTTTCCGGATATTGAAATCAACACCTCGATTATAGAAAATAGCGGAAACGGGAAAATAATTATCGATGGCTCAATCGGACCAATCGGTGTGCTTCAGCAACCGGTTTCATTAACCGTTGAAAATGGGAAAATCGTTGAAATCAAAGGTGGGACAGAAGCCGAAAAACTAAAATCCTTAATAACAACTTTAAACGATGAAAATATGTACCAGATAGCTGAAATCGGTATAGGCTTAAATTCCAACGGGTCTATTCGCGGTGTAATTATTGAAGATGAATCTACTTTAGGGACTGCCCATATCGGGATAGGCAATAATATTTTTATGGGTGGAAAAAATAGGGCAAAATCTCATATTGACCTGGTCTTTAAAGACCCTAAAATTTATCTTGACGGCAAACTATTCATAGATGGCAAGAAGCACTTGTTTTAACCCTTTAACAAGAGATTCAGCGATCACCTTTCTTTTTTTGAGAACCCGACGCTTGCCGGGAAAACGATGTAACGCTGCTCTTTACGGCGACCCAGGTCCCACTGCTGTAACTGGTTGCGGATGTATAACGCTTCGCAGTTCCACTCATATTTTCTTCATCAGTAAAGGTACCGCTGTATTCATAGGTAACTTCAGGGAACACCAGGGTGAATTCAACATCATTTCCGTCAACGGTATAGATCCCTACTCCTCCATCAGAGTCAACAACCGTGCCGGTCCTGGTTTCCCCGGTAAAGGTGACGGTGACGGTAAATAAACTCTTGTCATTATACGCTTCTTCTAAAGTCCATGATCCCTGGATATAATACTCCTTTTCCGCATAGACAGACAGCGTGTGCTCGTCGGAAATCGTTATGGTGCCACTGGTTTCAACTGTTTCTCCGTCAAATACAACCCTCAAGTTGGTGTAACCGTCTTCGAGGCTGTAACTGTAATCCACCTGGACGCCCGCATCATAATAGTAGAAACCTGCTTCAGGAGTCCCGATAACGCCGATGCCGGTAGAAACAGTAAATAAATATTCACCGGTTCCCTGGCTTGCCTGGGCTTTCAAGACGTGATTCCTTTTAATAGTAATTGTTCCGCTGGGTTCGATTTCTTCATCATCTAATTTGACTGTCAAGTTTGTATAGCCTTGATCCAGGGTGTAACTGTAATCCACCTGGTCATCTATATTATAAGGATAGGTACCGGCTTGAGGGGAGCCGGTAACGCCATTAGAAACGTTGACAGTTAAAAAATATTCTACAGCCTCCTGGGATTTTTTACAGCCGGTATACGTAATCAGGCATATGCATACCCCTGTTAAAAGAATAAAAAGTAAAATTGGAGTTAAAAATTTTTTCATTTCAATGCCTCCCTACATTTAAAAGGTCAAGCCAAGACCGACAGACATCCGTAATCCACCAAGATAAATTCGTTTATTTTCATCACCCACTTTAACTTTATCTGTGGCATACAAATAACCGATTGAGACTTCTGAAAACAGGTTTTTGTATAAGCCATAGGTAAGTCCTAAATTTCCCCTGATGCCGATTCCCGATTCCTTTGTTTCTTCGGAGCTTGTGATTGTATTGGTGCCGATTTGATTTAACGTTGATGCGATGTCGTGGGTTATCCTGCAGATACCGGCTTCAACTTTTATTGACATTTCATTTTTCTCGATATAGCCGATATAGTAACCGATTCCCCCGGAAATAACCAGTTTATCTAAAATGCTTTCGCCTTTGAGATCAGGTTCAGCAGCGCCTTTATAACTCCATTCCTCCCAATTGTAATCGGATGAGAAAAAACCAAAACTTCCCCATAAATACAGATTTCCTGTGAGCCTGATGGAGAGCTTGCCTTCCGGGAAAAAATCTCTTTTGCCATATCGTTCTTTAAAATCACTATCCGCATTTGAAAAATAGTTCCCACTGATGGTAATCATAAAATTTTTCCCTGCCCCTGAAAGAGATACCGAGTAGATCAAGATGATCAACATAACGATTAAAACCCGTTTCATTTATTGCTCCTTATTTTTTCTTATATTTTTGGTCCTTCAGGTCTAAGTTCGCACCCGAGCGTAGAATCCGCTCTCTGCTCTACGCCTGTGAGGGCCTTTGCAGCTTTTTTAAAAAAAATCTTTACATTATACCATAAACTCTTAGTTTTTACGTGAGAAACTCTTACTTTTTTACTTGAGATAAATGGTAAACGATAGATTGGGAGTGAAACCTAGGTAGAATAAAGTACCTGGCACCTTCGATTGTGTTGTTGGGATTGTTATGTCCAAGAGAAAGTAGATGTGAGATTGATGCAGAAATATCCAATAGGTGTTTCAATGATTTTGCAGTTCCAGGATTTAACCTCTTCTCTTGTGTATCTTTTCACCTTTGTGAAGTCTTTCATGACGATGATGTTGTTTTCTATGTTTTTGATTTCAAGACCGATTGCTTTGAAATACTCTTTTGCCAAAGCATTGTTGAATCGTTCAGCATAGACAGAGATTATTATGTTGTTGCCTAACTTCTTCATTCCATTGATTGCTTTGTCTTCATCAGGGATGCAGCCCAATGTGTTGTTGAGACAGATGATATAATCGAATTTTGGCATATTTGGCGGATTGGTTATGTCACCTTGAATGAAATCTGCCTTGAGTCCTGCTTGTTCCAGCTTATTTTTTGAGAGCTTTACAAGCGGGGCTTCAATCTCTATCCCTGTCAGGACTAAGTCAGGCCTTGCTTTAAGAAGCTTGAGTATCCTTGTTCCGTCCATGCTTCCAACCTGGAGGACTCTTACGTTTTTTGGCAAAACCTGGCTCAGCAGCTCTATTTCGTAGAGCCAATTGTCTCTGTTCGGTTTTGGCAGGCCCTCCAGGATATCGCATTTTATATAGATGTCTTCTGGATTCGGCTTAACAACCCGCTCATCGTTTGCCAGCCCATAAGGGATTTTCTTTATCTTCATATCCTTCATGGTATCTCCACTCCCATTATATAAGAATTCCCCTATTTTTACAACACCTTAGTCTGGGGACAGCAATTCTAATTTTACCCATTAAAGAGCGGGCAAACACAAGGTTTGCCCCTACAAAGGCATGAAAATGGGCATCAAATGTAGGGGTGAACCTCGTGTTCACCCGGACAATTTGGTAAAATTAGAATTGCTGTCTGGGGACCCTCTTTTACCACTTACTTGATTACCCCATTTTACGTTGACTTTTTCTTCTCTTTAGCTTTGTCATCCAGGTGCTTTTTGAGACTTAATAACTCCTCTACCACTATTTCCGACATTACTTTGTTATTGAGGGCATCACCATGCTTTTTTTTCACCTTTTCCCAGGTGGCTAATTTTTCCACTTGTTCCCGAAAGAGTATGTCGAGAGTGACGTCTTTTTTCCCTGTTTTTTCTGCTTCTCTTCTTAAACCATTAAGATAGAATACAATCACAAGACGTTTAAGCCGTTCAACAAAAACGTCGTCAAGTTCTCCACGGGTCTTTGCCTTCACAGCTACGTTTATTAATCGATTCCTTATTTTCCTGATCTCATCTTTGGGATCTTTCTTGCCAGGACCTTTCTCTATTGGAGTTATAATTTCATTCAAGATCATATA
>WVZO01000763.1 GCA_011772425.1 Candidatus Aminicenantota bacterium | reverse complement strand
GCGTGCCCTTAATGAGAGTTTTCCCCAAAAATTGAAGATTTTGATTTGTGGAGGAGAGCAATTAGAAGAACTTTATTATAAGGGCCCTCTTTCTTATCTTAATCACGCAGAGATCTGTGAATTCCCGGAACTTACAATAGCAGATATCTACAACATAATGACAATTTCATTTTATGGATTGAGTATCGACGAGGAGCTTGTATGAGAGATGCTAAATATTAGTGGAGGGCATCCCAAGATTTTGGAAAAATGCTTCACTTTATATATTAAAAACTCCAACCTTAAAATCTCGGATTTAGTGGACAACCTTGTTCAATCCGATTTACTATGGAGATTGATTACTCCATTTATCCAGAATACTCAATATTGGCAAAAACTTTGTCAATTATTGATTCAGGATGATGTAGGACCATCTCAAATTTACCTTTATGACCCATTATTAAGACGTTTATATTGGAATAACCTTTTAAAAAGAGATAAGGAAAATCGTCGTCTTAAATGGCGCTGTAAAGCATTGCGACTGGCAAGCCAGCAAATTTTGAAATGTTATAGAAAAAAATAATGAAGATGCTTCCATTCAATACTTCTCACTCCAAAAAAGAACAAGTATGTATCATAGCATTGATATTAATCTTACTTTTTTTCTGTAGGAGCCCATTAGAGGCTACACAATCATGTTCACCCCTGGTACCGGAAGGGGAGACCTTTGAAAATCTTCCGGAACTGTTGAAAAATATCAGCATTCAGAGTGAGATTAATACCGTTGATTTCAGCCCGGACGGCAAAACCATTGCTTCCGGCTCTGAAGATGGAACTATTTGCCTGTGGGACGCGGCATCAGGAAAAAACACACAAACGCTGAAGGGACATACAAAGGGGGTTACTTCTGTCTGTTTCAGTCCGGATGGAAAAACCATTGCTTCCGGCTCAGAAGATAAAACCATCCGCCTGTGGGACGCAGCTTCAGGAAAGTTCTTAAACAAGTTAAGTGAACATACAGATAGGGTTACTTCTGTCTGTTTCAGCCCGGATGGCAAAAAAATCGCTTCCGGCTCTGAAGATGGAACCATCCGACTGTGGAAGTGGAAGGCGAACGGAGAGGGCCTCATCCACACCCTGAGGATTCCTATATCAGGAGTATATTCCGTTCGCTTCAGCCCAGATGGAAAAATAATTGCTTCAGGCTGTTGGGATAATGCAATACGGTTGTGGGACGTATCCACCGGGAAATTACTGCGCACACTAAAAAAACATACAGATAGGGTTACTTCGGTGAGCTTCAGCCCGGATGGAAAAATCGTTGCTTCAGTCGCAAGGGATAAAACCATAGAGAGCTTTACCTCAGATGGCAAAATCCGGGCTACCGGCTATGATGATGGGACCATTCGATTGTACAGCAAAGAGGATAATTATAGTAAAATAAAGTGGACTTTTATCGGCGGTCAAAAGGGAAACTGGATGTCAATCAACCGGGAAAACCGCGTTTGGCGCTATGACGATGGCACTTTGCTGATAAAAAAAGATGAAAATGGCCGGATTACTCCTGTGTTGCCTCCGGAACCAAAAGAAGAAGGAATTTTAGATATATTGTATAAACCATCCGCCCTTCAAACTTTAGATGGTGAATCAAAAAAATTCTCTATAAGATTAAAAAACAATGGTAAGAGAAGACTTTACTGGATCAACGTGATTCAAGATATAGACATAGAAAACAAGAATCCCCTGGTGTTTCATCCTCCTTCCACACGGGCCATATTAGAACCTAGAGAGGAAGTAGAAATGAAGTGTAAGGTTTCTGGGTTTACCAGTTATGAGAATCCTGAAGAGAAATTATCACAACTAAATTTGAAGATAACACATGCTTATGGTGCACCTATTTATACAAAAATACCTGTTGAAATTTGCATACCAAGACTGAATTTAATAGCGGTAGAAAATGACAAAAACAAAAAAGATTTACTTTTAATAACATTGTACAATACAGGTAAACAAGATTTACGGGGAGAAAGCGTAATTAATGCAACAATCCGAAATAAACAAGTTAGACAAAACATCCAATTAAATTTAGAGGCAGGTGCGCGTACTCCTACTTTATTTTCATTTAATTTACCAGTTGTTTGGTTCGGGGAAAGAAAATTAAAAAACTTAAATTTAACCCTTACAAATGCAAACCATCCTTTACATGTATGGAAGTTCACCGCAAAAAATATTATTCTTCCAGCACATCAATGGTACTGGTATGTACTGTTGGGATTCCTGGTTTTGGTAACCATTATAAGTTTCTATTACCTGCGTTTCTACCGCCATCCGTTAGTACTTCAATTGTCAAAATCACCAGAAACATTCACTCATTTAGACCCGAATGAACTTCATCATGCTAAGAATCTTTTGAAACGTGCCCAAAGGCTTAAAACTGTTCTATCTTCTGTATCTATTACAAAATCCCGGCTGGAACAGGGTATCTCATTCTTCAGAGATTGGGACCCTGAAAAACGATGTCACTACATTGGGGAACTATTAGATGCTAAGTATGAATCGATTCTCAAAGATGAAATTCATTTATTTAAATTCCATCTGAGCCGTGATTTTATTCTCAACATGAATCAATGCCTTGTGGCATTCCCCAATAATGAGATACCGGCACATGAAATTTTGAGCCGGATAAAAAAAGTTGAGGGCGCCAATTACCTGGTCTGTGTTTTCATAAGTTCTAATGAAGAACAGCATGCAGAACTTCACAAGGCATCCCTTAATCTTGATAACTTATTTGTTACACCGGAGAGTAAGGAACTGACTCATCTTTTACTATCGCCCAATCCACTGGATGTTTTTGCCAGCCTGATTGCTTCCCAGGTCAAAGTTACCCGCATCTCCCCTTACCAGATCAAAACCGGCGTAAACAAAGAAAGCATATTTTTTGGCCGTGAGCAACTGCTTGCTCACATCATGCAAAGAGAACCGGCCGATTATCTCCTCGTGGGTGCCCGCCAGATTGGCAAGTCGAGCCTGCTTAAAGCCATTGAACGGCGTTATTCGGATCATCCATCCGTTGAATGCCATTACCTGGTGTTAGAAGGCAATGAAATTACCGGTCACCTGGCACGTGCGCTGAAGCTTCCAGTGAATATCCATCTTCCAGAACTTTTGGAACACATGTCACAAGGAGAAGAAGGAAAACGGTGGTTGTTTTTGATCGATGAAGCAGACAAATTTATTGCCGCTGAATCCCAAACCGGCTGCGCCACATTAAAGCACTTCCGTAGCTTAAGCGAAAAATGCAAGAGCAATTTTATATTTGCTGGTTTCTGGGACCTTTATCATGCTGCTGTGTTCGATTACCAATCCCCTATCAAAAACTTTGGTGAAATCCTTTCCATCGAGGCTTTGGAAGCAGATGCCTGCCGTCAATTGGCAACCAAACCCATGGTAATGTTAAACATTCATTATGAATCGAATGAACTTGTGGAACTTTTGATCCATGAAACAGGTCAAAGGGCCAACCTGATTGCAATTATCTGCAATGAGATGCTGAAAAAACTTGACATGACCGAACGGCTTATCAGGAAAGAGCAATTAGAAGAGGCATTTGACAGCAAAGCGGTGATTTCCGCACTCAGTGGTTGGGAGATGATTTCTTCGGACGAAACCGCCAACCGCCTTGACCGTATCATCGTATATGCCACGATAAATAAAGAGACTTTCACCCAGACGGAATTGATGCGTTTTCTGGAAAGCAAAGGCGTCTCTTATGAGGCGGAGCAGGTTAAGCAGTCGCTGGAACGATTGGAACTTGCTTTTATTTTAAAGCGGGAGAAACAGAATTATTCTTACCGCGTGCCGTTGTTCAAGAAAATGGTGCGGCAGCAAGACCCGGAGGACCTCCTGGGCAGAGAACTAAAAGCTGTCCATTAAACCACAGAGACACAGAGTATAAGAAGATGAGAAGTTGAGAAGATAAGAAGATAAGATTTATATTTGACACCAGGTAATCCTTCAATTATAGGCGAAAAATCCATTTCGGGGTCATCGAAAAACGTTTCGGGGTGTTTGCAGGATTTGTCGGGGTGATTAAAAAATCTTTCGGGGTGTTTGCAGGGTTTGTCGGGGTGGTTAAAAATTTTTTCGGGGTGTTTGCAGGAATTGTCGGGATGATTAAAAAATTTTTCGGGGTCATTGCAGAAGCTTTAGGGGTGTTTGAAAAATTTTTCGGGGTGTTTGTAGGATTTGCGGGGTATTAAAAAGGTAGAGACAAAAAATCCGATGCTGAGGAAACGTCCTGTAATGTTGAGGAGCCATCCTGCGATGTTGAGGAACCATGATGTAAGTCTGAGGAATGGCACTGCAATGCTGAGGGACCATTCCGCATTAATTCTTCGTGTCCTTGGTGGCTTTACTAAATTACAAACCGAATTCCGTTAACAGGTCATCAATTAAAAAAACCGGCATATTTTCAGGAAAAATGAGACGTTTTTATTTGGAAATCCTTGATTTTCAAAGAAACAGCTTGACAAATAACCAAAAATAGTTTAAAGTAACACTTACACAAAATGAGGATAATATGAGACTGAATAAACATAACAAGACTTTTTTGCCGCAAAAAGAAGCGATAAACAGGAAATGGTGGCTTGTAGATGCAGACGGAATTGTTCTCGGCAGACTGGCAGCAAAAGTTGCAAATATATTAAGGGGAAAAGACAAACCTCATTTTACCCCTTTCTATGACACCGGTGATTTTGTTATCGTGATAAACGCCGATAAGGTAAAACTCACCGGGAATAAGGAAACCCAGAAGGTTTATTACAGGCATTCCGGGTATATGGGCGGATTAAAAGAGATATCCTATCAACGGATGAAGACCACTCATCCTGAGCGGATCATTACCCATGCAGTCAGGGGGATGCTGCCTAAAAATAAGCTCAACCGGAAAATCTTAAAGAAACTAAAAGTATACGCCGGTTCTGAGCATAAACACCAGGCCCAGAAACCCGAAGTTTTCAATATATAACGACGATTCAACTCATCATGAAAATAAACAAATTACCTAAAAATAAAAGGAGGACAGATTGAGTATTGTCCAATACTACGGTACAGGAAGACGAAAAACAAGTATTGCCAGAGTATATCTAAGACCCGGGAAAGGCGAAGTCAAGTTAATCGTTAACAAGAGAAAGAGAGTATTTGATGAATATTTCCCTTTGAAGATTCATAAAATAACCATTAACAAACCCCTTTCCATTACCAGTACCATGGATAACTTTGATATATTTATTAATGTCAAAGGTGGTGGAATCTCATCACAGACAGATGCCATTAAACTGGGTCTGGCTCGGGCGCTGCTGGAATTCAACCCGGAACTAAGAGCGCAATTGAAAAAAGCCGGCTTACTCACCAGGGATGCCAGGGAAAAAGAACGAAAGAAATACGGACTGCTGAAAGCCAGGAAAGCCACTCAGTACCACAAGAGATAGGAGGATTATATGGTAGCTGTGAATATGAGAGAAATGCTGGAAGCCGGTGTTCATTTTGGTCATCAGGTGAGGAAGTGGAATCCCAAAATGAAACCCTACATCTATGGGAAGAAGAACGGCATTTACATCATCAATCTGCAAACGTCCATTGAACTCTTTAAAACAGCGCTGGAGTTTGTAACCGAAGTGGTGGCATCCGGGAAAGATGCGTTAATTGTTGGCACTAAAAAGCAAGCCCAGGCCATCATTTCCGAAATCTCTGAAACCTGCAGTATGCATTATGTCAACAAACGATGGTTGGGGGGACTGTTAACCAACTTCCCAATAGTGAAAAAAAGTATCGAACGATTACTGGACCTGGATGAAATGAAACGGGACGGCCGCTGGGAAGTGAAACCTAAAAAAGAACAGTCACGGCTGGAAAAAAGATATAAAAAGCTCCATAAAAATCTATGGGGTGTGAGAAATATCAAAGAACTTCCCGGTGTCTTGATTGTCATTGATTCTTGTTTTGAAGAGATCGCCGTGGAAGAAGCCAAGAAACTCGGGATACCAATTGTTGGTATTGTTGATACCAATGCCGATCCCGAAGGTATCAGCTATCCGGTCCCGGGAAATGACGACGCTATTCGCTCCATTAAACTATTCACTACAAAATTCGGTGAAGCTGTTAAATTGGGATTGGAAAAACGGATATCCGAGTCGATAAACCAGGAAAAAGCTGCTGCTGAGGCCGATGCCGAGGTAGAAGCAGAGGTCGAAGCAGAACCCGAAGCAAAAGCTGCTAAAACCGAAACCAGGGAAAAACATGAAAACCCACCAAAATCAGAACCCCACAGCACAGTAACAAAACCAGAAGCAAAAAAAGAAACAGGAAAAATACAAGTACAAGATGTAGGTAAGTCGAAATACGACTATGATGTACTCCCGGAAAAAACCGGTGAACTTGATGAAGAAGAAATACTGGAAGAAGACAACAGGTAAAGATAAAACGTAATACGTAATAAAGCAAACCAGGAGAAATAATGATGTCTGTAGATATGTCATTGGTCAAAAAATTGAGAGAACAGACAGGTGTGGGTATTCTCGAATGCAAGAAAGCAATCGCTGAAGCCAATAATGATTTTGAGAAAGCAGCCGAACTGCTGCGAAAAAAAGGATTCGAAAAAGCAAAATCCAAATCCAGCCGGGCTACCAAACAAGGAGCCATTGGTTCCTATATTCATACCAACCGTATGATTGGCGTACTGGTTGAATTGGGATGTGAAACCGACTTTGTTGCCAGGAATGAAGACTTCCTGCAACTGCAGAAAGATATTGCCATGCAAATCGCGGCGATGAGCCCCGGATACATCTCCGAAAAAGATATCCCGGAAAAAGTGATTGAGAAAGAAAAAGAAATCTACCGGGAACAGATGAAAGATTCAGGAAAACCGGATCACGTGATAGAAAAAATCATCGAGGGAAAACTCAAAAAGTTTTATACCGAAGTCTGCTTGCTCAATCAGAAGTTTTTCAGGGATGACAAAAAAACAATCGAGGCGTTAATTGCGGAAAAAATCCACAAACTGGGTGAAAATATCACGGTTAAACGGTTTGTTCGCTACCAGGTAGGCGAAGAATCTTAATAACTAATCAGGGAATATGGATGAGGATCAGGCGCACGAACCAGAACCAGGTTATGTTCC
>WVZO01000420.1 GCA_011772425.1 Candidatus Aminicenantota bacterium | reverse complement strand
TTAATTGCACCAACAATTCAGGCGTCAGTTTTCCTTTGGGAGCATGAATTTTTAATTGACCATTAACCAGGCGGACGACTATTTCCAATTCCTTAAGCCTGGATAATAAAGGTACGACGGTCATAAAACGATCTCCTCTTTTTCTTCCAAATTATCGCTGATCTCCGGTTTCCTCACCCAGCCGGTCACCGAGATCAACTGACATATTCCTTTTATGGTGGGGTTCTGGAATATTTCACCTATGGGGACGTCCACCTGGAAGACTTCATGAATTCTTGCCGCCAACATGGTTACTTTTAACGATTGACCGCCGCGTTCAAAGAAGTTATCATGGATGCCGATGACTTCCTTTTTTATGTCCAGTATTTCCGACCAAATTTCCACCATCTTCTCTTCAGTTTCATTTCCGGGGGGCGCATAAATGTCGCTTTTTTCCACTTCCGGTACCGGCAATGACCTTCGATCTACTTTCCCGTTGGGTGTTAAGGGTATTTTATCCAGTTCCATAAAATAAGTGGGTATCATATACGCAGGAAGTGTCCGGGAAAGAATGTTCTTGACCTCCTGGTGGTCGATTTCGGCTGCCAATACGATATACCCGCATAGATATTTCTGACCGGTGTGATCATCTCTCGCAATAACTACCGCTTCTTTTATTCCTTTTACAGCCCGCAACTGGTTTTCAATTTCTCCCGGTTCCACCCTGAATCCCCTGATCTTCACCTGATCATCCATCCTACCGATAAATTCGATATTTCCATCCGGCAGCCAACGAGCTAAATCTCCTGTGCGATATAATCTGCCATTAGTCATTGGACAGTGGTCATTTGTGATTTTAGAGCTTTTAAAAGAACTAATGGCTAATGACGAATGACGAATGACAACTCTTCCAAACTTTTCTGCTGCTAACTCCGGTCTGTTTAAATAACCTCTGGCCAAACCGATACCACTAATACACAATTCTCCGGGAACACCAATAGGCTGTAAATGATTATATTTATCTAAAATATAAAGCTCAGTATTGGGCAGCGGTTTTCCAATGGGAACATTTCCAGAACCATCCCATGCCGAAAGCCCATATTTACTGGAATAAACCGTATCTTCTGTGGGACCATATAAATTTTCCAATGCAATTCCAGTGTTTAAACACCTAAATTCTTTCACCTGCTGCGGAGGTAATGCCTCCCCAGCTAAAAAAATGTATTTTAAACCGGATAATTTTACAATATCCTGATGAACCAATTGATCAATAAATACACCAAACATAGAGGGAACAAAATTAATATGAGTAATTTTAGAATATTCAATGGCGTCTAATATCTTTTGAGGCTCTTTATGTTTATCTTTTCCCAATACAACTAATCGTCCTCCTCCCAGGAACCATCCAAACAATTCCGACACAGAAACATCAAAGATAAATGGGGTCTTTAACAAGTAACAGTCTGTTTCATATAACGGATAGGCCTTAAAAAGAGCAAACAATAAGTTAACGACAGAATGATGTTCTACGGCCACCCCTTTGGGTTTTCCGGTGGAACCAGACGTGTAGATGATGTAAGCCATGTTAGCGGAGCTAACATGGCTTAAAGTTGAGGTTGAGGAAGATGGTAACTCTGAGATATCGATTAATTCGATTGATTCCTCCTTATCCTTAACCTCAACCTTAACCTGAGCCGCTGGTACAGCCAGCAAGATCGCGGCATTGCTGTCGGCCAACATAAAATCGCTACGTTCCCGCGGGTAATCCGGATCAATAGGCAAATAAGCACCGCCTGCCTTTAATATTCCCAATATGCCGATTATCATTTCGATTGACCGCTCCATCATGATGGCAATAATATCGTCCGCCAGGACACCTCTTTCAATCAACATATAGGCCAACTGATCCGATTTTTTATCCAATTCCCTATAGGTTAACTGCACCACTTCACCGGTACTCTCCCCCTTGCCAACTGCCCCCTTATCGATTGGGGATGCCACCCCCTGCCAACTGCCAACTACACTTACGCCGTCAGGTCTTTTCTCTGCCTGCTCTTCAAATAATTGATGGATTGTCTTGTCTCTCGGATATTCTGACGCTGCCTGGTTAAATCCAAATAATAATTGATTCTTCTCTTCTTCACCAAGGATTTCTATTTCCGATATTCTCACGTGCGGGTTTTCAACCACTGCATTCACTATTTTCTCAAAATAACCGGTAAATCGTTCAATGGTTTGGGGTTTAAAGAGCTTTGTGCAGTATTCAATGGCAAAAAACAATCCATCTCCAAACTCCACAGGGGTAAGATTCAGATCAAATTTCGATGTAGCTGGCTGCTGAACATGAATGGAAGATTCTTCGCCGGCATTATCAATTGCAGGGACTTCCAGGCTGTACGGTTGTTGAAATTCGTACTCCTCCCGGTTCATCCAATTAAATACCACATCAAATACAGGGTTCCTGCCGATATCCCTCTTTACCAGCAAGTTCTCCACCAGGTCTTCAAAGGGATAGTCCTGGTTCTTATAGGCGGCAGTTGTATTTTGTTTGACATCTTCCAAGAAGTCAACAAAACGCTTTTCACCGCAGGGATAATTCCTCATGGCTAAGGTATTGACAAACATACCCATAATATCCTGGATGTCGGCATGACTTCGGCCGGCAATGACAGCCCCCACAATGATATCCTCCTGACCGCTCAATTTGGCAAGCAACAGGTTATAAAGGGCAAGAACCATCATATACAACGTGACACCCGATTCTACGGCGATCTCTTTCAAACCGTCCACCTCTCTTTGTCCCAAAGGAAAAGAAGTAACGCTGCCTTCAAAACTCTGCATCACCGGCCTGGGATAATCAATGGGTAAGTCAAGTACCGGGAGTTCGCCTGCACATTGTCTCAACCAGTACCCCTCCTGCTTTTTCACGGCTGCTTTCTGCCGGTCACTGTTCTGCCATTCCGCATAATCCTTGTATTGTAATCTCAGTTTCGGCAGCGATTGGCCTGGATAAATCGCTGAAAATTCCGCGGTTAATATACCCATGGATACTGCATCCGTAACAATATGGTGCATATCCAGCAGCAGTGTATAATTGCCTCCTTCCTTTAGAAGTCCTGCCCTGAACAAAGGGGGCTTTGAGAAATCAAAAGCAAGGGGACGGATGGTGTCACTGGAATCAAAATATTCTATCTTAAAGGACACGGTCTCGTGTATCCGCTGCACAAGTTCACGATTTATCATTTCAAAAGAGGTACGAAGGCTTTCATGTCGCTGAATTAACTGCTTAAACGCCTGTTCCAGGCGTTCCCTATCAACGCTCTCTCCAATGGGGATGGCCTGCGGCATGTTATAAGCCGTACTTTCGGGTATCATCCGCTGAAGCAGATACAACCGCCGCTGCGCAGATGAAAGTACATAGTACTCCTTCTTCTCAACAGGTTCAATTGCAGTAAACCTGACTTCTTCCGCTTCTTCTATATATTCGGCTAAACCTTCAATGGTACGCCTCTGGAATACCTCTGTAAATTGGATATCCACATCAAAGGTTTTGTGGATTTCATTGGCAACCTGGATTCCCCGCAGCGAATGACCCCCAAGGTCAAAAAAATCATCCTTTACCCCGATTCTCTCCAACCCAAATACGTCCTGCCAGATTTGCACGAGCCGTTTCTCCACCACACTGCTGGGAGGAATATACTCAATACCGGATTTTACTTCCGGCTCAGGGAGGGCTTTACGGTCTATTTTGCCATTGGGATTCAACGGAATGCGCTCCAATGGTATAAAGAAAGAGGGAACCATATAATCAGGTACCCGGTGCAGGAGATATTCCCGCAATTCCGCTGCCAACTGAAAGGGACTCTTTTCAACCGCCTCAATAGGAACAATATAGGCACATAAATATTTTTCTCCTTCTTTATCCTCCCTGGGGATTACCACGGCTTCTTTTATCTCTTTTCTCTTGAATAATTGGTATTCAATTTCACCGGCTTCAATCCGGTACCCCCTGATCTTGACCTGGTGGTCCTTTCTGCCCAGGAATTCGATGTTGCCATCCGGCAGCCACCGAGCTAAATCTCCTGTTTTGTAGATTTTTTTAGAAAAGTAGAGACTATAAGACCTATAGGACCTATATTCTATAAACTTCTCTGCTGTCAATTCCGGGCGGTTCAGGTATCCCCTGGTTACTCCTGCGCCGGCGATACATATCTCACCGGCCACGCCAATAGGCCGCAGGCAATAGAATTCATCCAGAATATAAACATGGTAACCGGCAATGGGCTTGCCAATCGGGATAGTAGACCGGAGTGGCTGAGTATAATTATAAAAAGAGGCACAAACCGTGGTCTCCGTGGGACCATAGGTGTTGTAAAGAGTCCCTATTTCGGATAAATTGGTAATGTACTCCTCTTTTAAAATATCTCCACCATTAATAAAAAGACGTACACTGCAAAGCTTATCCGGGTTCAGCTTATTGAACTCACTTAATAACAGGGGCGTGCAGTCAATGATACTCACCTGGTGCCTGGAAATCAAAGCGGATAAATGACGTATTTCCAATACCTGCTCTTGAGTCGGAATAATTACCTTTCCACCTCGTAACAGGAGGGAATAAACTTCTTCGATAAATACGTCAAAGGAATAAGGGGCCAACTGGATAACAGCGTCCCAGGGTTTGATATCAAATTCCCGGTAAAAGGCATGGAGGTAAGCCATGACCTGTCGATGTTCCACCATCACACCCTTTGGCTGCCCCGTGGTGCCTGAGGTATAGATGACATAGCATAGGTGAGTAGGGTGAGTAGGGTGAGTAAGGTGAGTAGGATGTCCCTCGCTTAATTCACCGGGTTTAACCACTTCAATTCCCTCACTTACCTTACTTACCTCACTCCACTCACTCACCAAAATCTTCACATTACTGTCTTCCAGGATGAAACGAACCCGCTGCTCAGGGGCATCCAGGGCAATGGGAAGATATGCTGCACCGCTTTTCAATATTCCCAATTGTCCCACCATCATTTCAATAGAGGGCGGCACCCATAACGCCGCAACAGCGTCGGGTCTTAAACCTTTCTGCCGCAGTATTTGAGCCAGTATGTTGGCCTTTTCGTCTAATACACAGTAGGTAACCTGGTGATCACCACGAACAACAGCAATACGGTCCGGAGATGCCATTACCTGTTTTTCAAATGCCTGGTAAAGGGTCTGCGCTTGCACTTCCAACAGGTCTTTCGATTCCAAAGGCTGGTTGAACTCCGTCAATATCTGCCCCTTCTCTTCTTCCGACAACATGTCAATCCGACCCAACGGAACATCCACATCCGCAAGTACCGCTTCCAGTATACGAGTGAAATGATTGGCAATTCTCCGGATGGTGCCTGGCCGGTACAACCGGGAATCGTACCTGATCACACCCTCCACATCACTTTCAGTCCTTCCAAAAATAAAGGTCATACTGCGATAAATATCATCTATGTAGCTTTTATCATGAATATTTTCCAGTAAAAGAGCCACATCAAATAAAGGCGATTCACTACCTGTCACCGGCAGGTTTAATTTATCAACCAATACTTCCATTGGATAATTCTGGTTTTTAGTGGCTTGAACGATGGTCTCCCTTACTTCTATCAGCAGTTGTTTAAAGGTCATGTGTTTTTCCACGCGGTTCCTGAATACCAGGATGGCATTGACAAAATCCATCTCCATGTCCTGCTTCAATATCGGTGATCCGATCATGATATCTTCATGCCCCGTGTATCTTTCAAGTAATACCATCAGACCGGCTGCCAGGATCATGTGAAATTTAAGATCACTGCCGCCGCTTAATTTCATGGTTGCGGCAAAAAGCTCGTCAGAAAACCGGAACGATACACTGTCCATGTCCAGGGGGCCTTTTCCCGGTCTTCCTTTCTTACCGGGAAAAAAATCATAAGGAAAATGCGTCCGTTCCAGGCGGCCGGATAATTTGGCCAACCAATAATCCCGTTCATCAATATTTTGATTGGCTGCAATAAATAACTTATCCGAATACGTCTTTCTTCCTGTTTTCATCATTTCTTTTCTTCCCTTTAACTGCTTGAAAATATTTTTTGCCCTACGACAAATTGGTTAATCAAATGAGAGCTGAATGTTTTAAGTGCTGAAAAAAAATTTCCAGGTGCTGTAATTAATTTTCCAGCACTTGAAATTATTTTTTAAAAGGCTGAAAATTATTTTTCAGCGGCTGAAAATATTTTTTCAAGTGCAGAAAATAATTTTTCAAGGGCTGAAAAATGCTTTTAAAGTCGTTAACCGTTTTTTCCCGCAGGGGAAACCGGCTTTTCCTCCACTTCAAAACTCAAATTCACTTTGTTCATCGTAAACATCCACTGCCACAACACTTAAATCCGTGGAAACAATGATATCTTTTAAGAGGATATCAGCATCTTTTGCCGCGGCCACGGCGATTTCCTTAAAATAGGAAATGTACCGCTGCATGGTTTCTTTCTTAAAGAGTTTGGTGCTGTATTCGATGAAAAAGCTGCAGTGATCTCCGGCACCTCCGCCGGCAATGGTTATATCAAACTTGGCATCAGCGGCCTCCCCGCCTCCGTACGGCTCTACTCTTAAATCCGAGTTATACTGAACCGGTATCCCGGACGTCCCGGCGCCTATGGCGCCGCTTGCATCCCTGGCGGCGAACGAATATAATATATCAAACAGGGGGTTCCGCGAGGTATCCCTGTTGATCATTACCTTTTGCACCAGGTCTTCAAATCGATAATCCTGGTTATCAAACGCTTCCAATGTTCTTTTTCTCACTTCGCGGAGAAATTGTCGAAATGTTTTATCTTCTTTGGGATAATTCCTGAGAGTCAGTGTGTTTATAAATGCACCGATTATATTTTCCAGGTCCGGGTGTCGCCGGCCAGCCACGATGGTCCCTACGATGATATCCTCCCGGCCGCTCAGTTTATTAAGCAATACATAGACAACAGCCAGGTATAACATAAACAGGGTGGCGTTTTCCGCCCCGGCAAGATTCGCTAACTTGCGGGCCACGTCCCCATCCAATTCAAAATTCATGCGGCTTCCTTCGAAACTTTTGACCCTAGGCCTGGGAAAATCAGTAGGGATTTCCAATACCGGGATATCTCCCCTTAACTCACCGAACCAATATTCTTCCTGTTTTCTTATTTCCCCGGACATCGCCTGCCGGTTCTGCCAATGGGCATAATCCCTGTATTGAAGTTTAAGTCCCGGCAGACTTATCCCGGAATAAAACGCGACTACTTCATTTACCAGGATTTCCTGGGAAAGTAAATCAGATAAAATATGATGCATATCCGCCATGAATATATGCTTGTTTTCTTCTAATTTTATTAACACCACCTTCAGCAAAGGCGCCTGAGACAGGTCAAAGGGACGGAGAAGAGAATTTTGAATTATGAATTTTGCATTATGAATGTTTCCCTTATCCCCTGTGACCGCTGTGCTCTCTGTGGCAAAATTATAATATTCAATTTTAAATTCCACGTTGTCGTGTACCCTCTGTACCGGTTCTCCATTCACTATCTCAAACGAGGTGCGAAGCGTTTCATGCCGCTGGATTAAACGAATGATGATATCCGCCAATATTTCCTTTTCTATTGCACCTACCAGTGTCAGGAGCGATGAAATGTTGTAAGCGGTGGTATTGGGGTCCAACTGCTGCATGACGTAAAATTGCTTCTGGGCTGAGGATAATGGATAATATTCTTTCTCTTCTACAGGTATGACGGCAATGAATCGACTCCTACCGGTTTTTTTAATAAAACCCGATATTCCCCTGATGGTTGGAGTTTGAAATATCTGCCCAAGGGTTATCCTGACCTGGAATTCCCGGTAAATCTTCGCTGCCAAGATAGTTGCTTTTAATGAATGCCCCCCCAGGTCAAAAAAATTATCTTCAATGCCTATGGATGTATCATCTCCCAATCCCAACACCCCTTTCCATATTTCCACCAGTTTCTTTTCGACTTCATCTCGAGGGGCAATATATTCACTTCTCCCCTCTAACCCGGGCTCTGGTAATGATTTACGATCTACTTTTCCATTGGCTGTTAGAGGTATTTTATCTAGAGTAACAAAAAAGCCGGGAATCATGTAGTCCGGTAATGTCCTTGCTAAAAATTCCCGTAACCCGGTGAATTCGGTTGGCTCCCTGTAAACCACATAAGCGCACAGTTGCTTATCTCCAGTTTTATCCTCCCTTACAATTACAACTGCCTCTTTTACAGCCGGATGATTCAGCAACCGCGTCTCGATTTCTCCTAATTCTACCCGGTAACCTCTTAACTTTACCTGTAGATCGATTCTTCCCAGGAATTCTATATTTCCCTCCGGCAGCCAACGAGCCAGGTCCCCAGTCCTATATTTAGTTGAGTGGGTGAGTGGGTGAGTGGGTGAGTAGGGTGTAGGGAACAGGTTTGCCTGTTCCAGATCAATAAATTTCTCTGAGGTTAACTCCGGGTTGTTCAAATATCCCCGCGCAACTCCATCACCACCGATGTATACCTCACCGGCAACACCCACAGGAACCGGATGTAGATAACTATCCAATATGTAAGCAGTGGTGTTGGCTATCGGCGCTCCAATGGGTATAGTTGAGCAAGCCTCATCAATGGTATCGATGAAATAATAAGTGGCATAAACGGTGGTTTCGGTGGGACCATACACATGGATGATTTTGTCTTTTCCCAGGTATTCCAGGGCTTTGCGGGAATGCTCCACCGATACGCGCTCACCACCGAAAAGAACTTTGCGGATATTCTTAAAACAGTCGATTCTAATGTCCACCAGGGCATTGAACAGGGCAGTGGTGACAAAGAATACCGTTACCTGTTTATTGGATATCACCTCGGCCAGTTGGTCCACTGCCAGTACCTTTTCCTGTTCCAGCATCACTAAAGCGGCCCCATTTAACAGGGCACCGTAAATGTCGAATACCGAGCCGTCAAAGGCATAATTAGATAACTGCAAGATTCGATCATTGGCGTACAGCTCGATATAATTGGTGTTTTTTACGACCCTGTTGACGTTACAATGAGTAACCAGGGTGCCTTTGGGTTGTCCCGTTGTACCGGAGGTGTAGATGACATACGCAAGATTACCTGAATGATGAGTGCTGAATTGGTTCGATGAATGATGAAAATGGTGTCCTTCGGACAAATTTGTTAATAATATCCTGGCATCACTGTCAGCTAACATGTACTGTTTTCGCTCTTCCGGGTATTCCGGATCAATGGGTAAATAAGCACCACCGGCTCTCAATATTGCCAATATGCCAACGATCATTTCCACCGAGCGTTCAACCATAATTCCAACAATGTCGTCCGCAAGGACGCCCTTTTCTTTTAATAAATGGGCCAATTGATTGGCTTTTCTATTCAATTCCCCATAAGAAATCTGCTGATCTTCAAAGACCAATGCAATATTTCCCGGTGTCTTCTCCATTTGCTCCAGGAATAAATCATGGATAGTCTTATCATCGGGGAATTCAACGGATGTGTCATTGAATTCTTCCAGGATACGTCTCTTTTCATCTTCGGGTAATATCCTTATTTCCTTTATATCAATACCGGGATTTTTTACAACCTGTCCTATTACCTCCTTAAAATGTCTTTCTATACACTTAACGAATTCAATATCGAATGTAAGAGAATTAAAGATAAATTTCACCAGCAGGCATTTTCCCGGTGCCAGGAGCAAAACAAAGTCATAATTAGTTTGTTCGCGGACTTCCATTTTCTCTACAGAAAAACCCAGTTCCTGTTCCAGGCTGGCATTTATGATTTCCGTCTCAATAGGGTAGTTTTCAAAAACCATTATATGATCCAGCAATTCGCCGCCTAAACACGTATTGGCCTGGATTTCCGCCAGTGATAAATATTCGTAATTTCTTAATACCAACGATTCTTCATGTATCTCCTTTACCAACCGGGAAACCGTTATATTCTCCTTTCCTTTAATTCTTACCGGCACTGTATTGATAAACAATCCCACCATACGTTCAATACCTTCTATTCCCGGGGGTCTACCCGATACCACGTTCCCAAACACCACATCCCCGCAGTTGTTGTACTTTTGC
>WVZO01000292.1 GCA_011772425.1 Candidatus Aminicenantota bacterium | reverse complement strand
GGTGTAGATGAGGTAGCATAGGTGAGTTGAGTGAGTAGGGTGAGTAAGGGGAGTAAGGGGAGTAAGGGGAGTAGGGGGAGTAAGGGGAGTAGGGAATTCCTCGTTTAATTCACTCAACATAACAACCTCAATTCCCACACTTACCTTACTTACCTCACTTAACTCACTCAACAAAATCCCAGCCCCGCTGTCCTCCAGCATATACTGAATTCTTTCTTCCGGGTATTCCGGATCAATAGGCATATAGGCACCGCCCGCCTTCAATATTCCCAATATGCCAATAATCATCTCAATGGAAGGTTCAACCATAATAGCCACAATGGTATCAGGTTCGACACCCTTTTCTATCAAAAAACAGGCCAATTGATCGGATCTTTTATTTAATTCATGGTATGTTAATTGTATGTCATGAATTAATTGTACGTCATGGAAGGGCACAACATGTTGTGCCCCTACAATCTGCTCTACGCAGACTACAGCAACGCCGTCAGGCGTTCTCTCTGCCTGTTCCTCAAACAATTGATGAATAGTTTTATCCATGGGATACGAGGCTATTGTATCGTTAAATTCATAAAGAATCCGGTTCTTTTCTTCCTGGGATATAATCTCGATATCTGAGATGAGTGTTTCTGGATTCTCCAGGGCCGTAGATATAATGGTTTTAAAATACTGGGAAAATCGTTCGATAGTGCTTCTCTTAAATAACCGGGTACCGTACTCAAACATAAAATAGAGGTTGTCATCGGATTCTTCTACTGTGAGGGTGAGGTCGAATTTAGCCACATTGGTTTCATATGGATGAGGTGATATCTTTACACCGGGAATTTCCTTTTCCACCTTCTCCATATCCTGGACCGCCAGCATCACATCGAACAAAGGATTCCGACCCGCATCCCTAGCAACAGCCACCGTTTCCACCAGTTCTTCAAAGGGGTAATCCCAGTTCTCAAAAGCCTGCAGGGTTTTGGTTTCCACCTCCTTTAAAAACCCGGAGAAACTTTTTTCACCTTGCGGCTGGTTTCGCAGCGCCAATGTATTAATAAATACACCGATTATACTTTCGAGATCAGGATGCGACCGGCCGGCAACAGGACTGCCCACCACAATCTCCTCCTGACCGCTCAATTTCATCAACATTATATTGAAACATGTCAGGAGAACGATGTAGTTGGTGACACCATATTCTCGCGTCAACTGCTTCAATTGTTTGCCCTGGTCTTTCCCCAGGTCAAAGTAGAAATTGCTTCCTTCATAGCACTGTACCATGGGCCTTTTATAATCCACCGGCAAATGAAGCACCGGTATCTCTCCGATAAATTCCCTCTGCCAATACTGCTGCTGTTTCTTCATTATTTCGTGGCGCATTCGCTGTTGTACCCACTGGATGTAATCTTTATATTGAATAGGCAATGGTGAGAATTCTTCACCCCCATATACAGCCATGAATTCTTTTATAAAAACCTCCATACTGACACCGTCACAAATAATATGATGCATGTCCAGCATGAGGAGATGCTGCCGTTCTCCGGTTTTGATCAATTTTACCCGCAGCAGCGGTGCTTTGGATAAATCAAATGGACGAATGAAACTCTGCATTAAATAATCCTCTTCGCGTTCCTTCGCATTTTTTACCGCATTGTAAATGCCTTCGCGGCTAAAATCATAATATTCAATTTCAAATTCAACATCATCGTGGATCTTCTGTACTGGTTCTTCTCCCTTCATAAAAAAAGATGTACGGAAGCTTTCATGCCTGTGAATCATTAACTTAAAGATATCCTGAAATCTTTTCCAATCCGGTTTACCTTCCAGTTGCACCACACGGGGTACGTTGTAAACCAAATTGTCCGGTTCCATCCGGTACAACACATACAACCGTTTCTGCGCCGGAGACTGGGGATAATATTCTTTTGCTTCAGCCACCTGTATGGGGGTAAAGAAAACGTTCGAAGTACTGGCAATATACCTGGCTAATTCCCGGATGGTGGGACTGCGAAATACCTGTGTTAAAGGAAGCTTAACCCCCAGTTCTTTTTGAATCGCGGAAATTAGTTTAATGGCTTTCAAGGAATGTCCACCCAATTCAAAAAAATTATCATCCATACCCATAGATGAATGCTGGGCTGGCCCACTCAATAGGTCTCCACCTATACCCAAAACCTCGGACCAGATCTCTGCCAATCTTTCTTCCAGCTCATCTCCGGGAGCCATATAATCCGGACCCGTTTTTAACTCCGGAACAGGCAGCGCCTTTCGGTCCACTTTGCCGCGGAGAGTTAGGGGCAGCCGATCCACAAACACAAAATAGGCAGGAACCATATAATCCGGAAGCGAATGCAAAAGGAATTCTCTTAACTCCGCAGGATTGGGTGTCTCTTCAATTGCGCCCGGACAGACAATATAGGCACACAGGTATTTATCTCCTGTTTTATAGGTTCCTGCGGTTACTATTACCTCTTTTATCAGGACATGCTCCAACAACCGATTCTCTACTTCTCCCAGTTCAACACGAAAACCACGAATTTTGACCTGGTGATCCATCCTGCCCAGGTATTGCATTTCTCCATTATCCGACAATTTTACCAGGTCACCACTGCGGTAAAGCCGTTCCCCTGGTTTGTAAGGATTTTCGATAAATTTTTCCGATGTCAATTCCGGCTGATTTAAATACCCCCGGCCAACCCCTTCACCGCCAACGAATAACTCCCCGGAAACCCCAATCGGTAAAAGCTTCAAACGGTTATCCATCACATAAGTGCTCAACG
>WVZO01000228.1:11877-14348 GCA_011772425.1 Candidatus Aminicenantota bacterium | reverse complement strand
AAAATAAGGGTAACCTGTTGAAAAAGCGTCTCGCGAGACGACGCTAATATCCCGCGAAACGCCCTGTTAATAAGCGTTAGTTGTTTATTAGCCTGACCTCTCCCCACTCCCAGGAAGCGTTGCCATGAATATTCGGAGCTTCCCCAATGTTCATCTTGCCTGTCCCCTTCCCTCACCTGGCGGTCCGAAACATCTAGGAGAAAATATGAAAATTGGCATATCCCGTTTTTCCCCGTTTTTTCATAACCGTCGGAGATTACCTTGTTTTTTAGACACTTTTTATCTAAAATAGCCTTGTATTTTAGACACTCTTCGTCTATAATAGCCTTGTATTTTAGACAAGGACGGTACGTAAGTAATGAAACGAGATATTGAAAAAATATTAAATCAATGGAAATATGAATCCAACCGCATGCCCCTCATGATACGAGGCGCCCGGCAGGTAGGCAAATCATACACCATAGAGGAATTTGGGAAAAGAGAATTTGAAAATTTCGTTACCATCAACTTTGAACAGCAGCCGGAATACAAGAATTGCTTTTCTACGCTGGTTCCGAAAGAAATCATAAGCACTATTTCGGTTCTAAATATGTCGGACATCATACCCGGCAAAACCCTTCTATTTTTGGATGAAATCCAGGAATGTCCCAGGGCAATCACTGCATTGAGATATTTTCATGAACAGATGCCGGGACTTCATGTTATCGGAGCCGGTTCACTATTAGATTTTGTTCTCTCAGAAGAAAACTCCAGGATGCCTGTGGGAAGGGTTCAATATTTGTATATGAAACCGCTTTCTTTCCTGGAGTTCCTGGATGCAGCGGGAGAAAACAGGTCCAGGGAGATCATTGAAAATACCAGGTGGGACAGCCCGGTAAACCCGGTTATCCATGACCATCTGCTTTCATTGGTAAAAAAATATGCGATTGTAGGAGGAATGCCCAAAGCCACCGCGGAATATGTTTCTTCAGGTGACCTGAATCGATGTCACCGCATCCAAACTTCAATTATTCAAACCTATCGAGATGATTTCGGTAAATATTCCAGCCAGATCAAGCAAAAGTACCTTCAAAAAATATTTTCCGCCGTCCCTAAGATGGTGGGTAAAAAATTTAAGTACTCCCAGGTTGACGACAGTATACACTCCCGGAATTTAAAAGAGGCGGTGGAACTGTTGGAGAAAGCAGGTATTGTTTACCGGGTATTAAAAACTGGCGGCAGCGGTCTTCCCCTCGATGTCAATGCCGATGAGCGGCATTTCAAAGCGGTTTTCCTGGATATCGGGTTGATGCAAAACATCTGTGGATTAAGAAGCCAGACGCTGATGACGGAAAATTTTATAGAAGTGAATGCCGGCGCGGTTGCGGAACAATTTGTCGCTCAGGAACTATTGGCGTACCGGGATGAATTCGAGGAACCTTCTTTATATTATTGGGTGCGTGAAGAGCGCAGCAGCAGTGCTGAGGTGGATTACCTGGTCCCTTGTCTTTCATATGCCTTACCGGTAGAAGTAAAAGCAGGAAAAACCGGGACGCTGCGCAGTATGCACCTTTTTTTGGAGAAATATCCCTGCCCGGTGGGAGTAAGGGTATCCCGCCTGCCCTTTAGTGATAATCCGCCAATTATTTCTGTGCCTTTTTACGGCGTTAAAAAAGTCCCGGAAATGGTAAAACATCATCTCTAAAGCCAAACAAACCGGAATCGGGATCCGTGTTTTAATAAAAAAAAACGGGGGCAGGCAAAAGTAACCCCCAAGCTCCTCATCCACGTTCACGTATATGGTATATGCATAAAATACCTGACCCCCATTTTACCCATTTTATTGAAAAATTTGTTGATTTTCTTTCGATAAAGCGTTAATATACTAGCATGAATATTTCCTTATAGTTTGAAATGAATCGATCAAAGCTTTAAAGGAGTAATTATGACTACGAAGACAGTGTCGGTAAAAGAGGCGCAAGCGCAGTTCCTTGAATTATTAGACTTAGTTTCAATGGGGAACCGGGTCGTGATTCAAAAAGATGAAGAACCCCTGGCTGAATTATTGGGGATCAGTTCCCCCAAAAAAGGAAAACGGGTGGCCGGGTTAAATCGGGGAAAGATGCGAATGAGTGATGATTTTGATGCGCCCTTGCCGGATGAGTTCTGGTTAGGTGAGCAGTGAGATTTTTATTTACCAGTTCATCACCGTGATCCGTTTGACAGGATATTAATTGCCCAGGCAAGCGCTGAAAGATTGGTCATCGTCACCAAAGACCAAATTTTCAAAGAATATACGGTGCAACTGTTTTGGTAGTGTTACCGCCTGTTAAAAAAAGTAATCACCGACGTCTCACGAGTAATCGCCAATCTCTCATCGAGTAACTGCCGATGTCTCATCACATTATCGTCGATGTCTCAAAGCGTTATCGACGATGTCTTTTCAAGTTACCGCCGTTGTTTATTTGCCTGACCTCTCCCCACTCCCAGGA
>WVZO01000228.1:6926-11839 GCA_011772425.1 Candidatus Aminicenantota bacterium | reverse complement strand
TTGAAATATTCTCCGGCCATCTCTAATTGAGTCCAGGGATTCTCAATTTTTGTTCTTCCCGCCTTTGAGTCAATATTCTCACCGAAAGCTTTCTCTGTTAGCTCCCTGAAAGCTTTTAAAAAGATGCAAACGCCTGATAAAATAATGAGAAATGTTTTTCGAGGATTATCCTCCTTTATATTAAATTTAGTTAAGACTTTGTTAATGTCCATGGGATGCCCTTTACAGTTTCGTAGTTTGTTTATTAAAGCCAAAACATAGCTTTCTCCTTCTTTTTTGTCCTCTCGATTTGCCTTGAAAAATAGTTTTATAAAACCTATAGCCCTTAATTCTTCATATTCCTTATCATTTGAGACCATTGGTCTGAGGTTTAACGCCTCTTTTATTTCATTAATGCTATATTCAGGTATTATCAATTTTTGAAATTCCAACATAATATCTACCAGTTCATAATAATCCTTAGAGGTGGGTCCTATTAAAAGCCGATCGGGGAAATTTTCCTCATTAGGACTTAAAAGTAAAGTTTCGTTAAATCTGTTTCTCCAGGCCTTATTTATTTCTTCCAGGCAAGTACATAAAGTCCACCGAAAAGGCCTTGTCTCACAAAATTGTCCTGCGAAAATATTCCTATTATACTCACGGCTAATTTTAGCTTTTCGCGGTTCAGAAAATCCACTTAGTTGTCTCTGCTTATCAATATCTAAATTTGAAATATCAACAAAAAGGGTTTGAAATTGTCCTTCTTCATTAATACAACCATTTAGATATGAACCATCGGAAAAGTCAATGGTCAGTGTACTAATGGATTTCATTTTGATTCTATTCAATTGTGATTTTGGAATGCTTTCTATCATAGATAATTTGAAAGAAATTATCTCCAGATATCTGTCTTTCCCATCCTGATTGTATGTTGCCCATTCTCCATTTTCTAACTGGAATTCTACCGATTTTATTTCATCATCAATAGAAGAAGCGTCTGTTCGCCTGGGTTTTGGTGCCGGATCTATCCAAAAAGACTCCCAAAGTTTAGATTGATACAAATAGTCTTTTTTGGATCCGGAATCTTTGACAATACTCCAGTTATGACTCCCATATCTGGACTTTGCATCTATGAATGGCTGAGGCAGCCCAACCAATTCAATTGTAGTTTTTAACGTTCGTCTCACAAAACGAAGAACAAGAAGACCACATTTCCTTGCAGCTAAATAATCAAGCAATTCACTTTTCCGAATGCTCAAAGAATTATTTGGTGTATCGTCTTCATTTTTCTTAATATTGTCTATCTTTATTATTTGATCCTTTGTATAGGGATTAATCCAGTTATTTTCTTCTCTATGCAATTTTAAGTATTTTACCAGTCGATCAGTTGGCTCATAATAGAAGATTGTAAGTCCTTCAAAATGGCGTTCATTGGTAATGATCTCAAAATCAACTCCATCTTTCTCAAAAATTTCTCCCGTTATATAGGCCCCATCATCCTCAAAGTAAGTATCTCCTGAACCATGAAAGTTTTCGTAACTGAATTTCCCTTGTGCCATTTTCTTCTGATTAAGCGGTATTAAAAAAGAATAGATACCTCTAAACTCCAAGACATCGCCATCTATTTCTTCTATGCTTTTTTTGGAAAATTTTGCAGAGGCTAAAGTTACAAATACCTCATACTTCGGGTGCTTATCTTTAATATCTTCTAATAGCATTAATTTCCTTAGTTCATTTGATACTGTAAGTGGCATTGATAGTACTCCTTTTTATCAAATTTTACGACGGGGACAAGGTTTTTCCTGCTCCGTTTCATTCCACATTTTTACTCCACCACTGCTCCGTACATTTTTAACAACTGCTTGCTTTTTTCCGACATCTTGCTCCGGGGATGGAGGTTTTTAAAAGAGCAGCCTTGCACCAACAAACCCGGAATGTTCGTAAAGGTTCTGATTGTATTATTCGTGGTTTTATTTTTAATAAAAAATTCTTTACCCTTAATTTCAAGTATTTCTGTTCCCTCTTTACTTTGTCGGCTGTCGTTTAATCTATCCAAATCATCCGGATCATCTTTTCTATAGGTTTTTAAACATCGGCTTGTGGCGACATCCCACTCTTTAAATGTTCCATCACCGGAAGCCGAAAGTATTTTTTTACCATCGGCATTGTAAACGGCAGTATTTACTGCGTTAGAATGCCCCTGTGGGAAGAGATTGTCTTCATTAAACAGTGATTCGTCGAATACGGCAAAAAGATACTCATCCCCATAAAACCGGCTGCACTGTACACCATTCAACACTACATTGAACAAATCCAGCCGTGATAAGTCCATACCACTCAACTCCCCTCGTGCCACCTTCTTGGTTACCACGATATTCCACACTCCATACCCCAAACTACCGTCAAAACAGCCTCGGCATAAATCCAACATTTGAAATAACTTCGACTCTTTATTTTCCTTTATTTCCCATCCGTTCTCTTTATTCAAAACCGGCTTACAATAATGCTCCCCCTCTATTTCTCCCAAAAAACGAAGCAAATACACCGGTAATGTTCGCTCTTTCAATACTTCAGGTATCTCTTTTTTCTCCAATCCAATAGCTGTCTCGTTCAATATATGAACGGCAGCAAAATAATCCCGGAAATTCTGGTGCAAGAAACGAAACGACTCGCCTTCCTTCACAAGCATACACAACTCTTTAACAAATATCTTCAATATTCCTTCAATCCTATCCATAACCTCCAGGTCATCCCATTCTTTTACGTTTAATCGCTTAACACAATTTCGATAATCCCGGAAAACCGACAGGAAATCCTTTTGACAAAACCGGTTAAAATATTTTAAAAATATCTCATCAAGTTCTGAAGGCGTCATATCAAACCGGCCCATTTTCTCCATTTCAAAACCCACCGCAGGCAGCAGGCATTTCAACAGGAACCGGTAAAACCACTGCTCTTCCTCCGGTTTATCTTTCCGTTCAAACAATCGAGCCACCTGACTCTCGATAAAATTCAACAACAATTCCCCCGGCGTTTCTACCCGTTCTTTAAAAGCATAGTTTCGACTTTCCCTGTGTTCCTTTTCTACCTCGCAGGTGGAAGCATAAATGGTCAACATCATGGGGTTGCTAATCAACTCCAACAGCCGTTCGCCCCCGACATCCCTCTTAATAAAAAGTTTTTGGAAGTCCAGAAATCTTTTTTCAAAAAGGTTTTTGGCCGCCGGAGGCAAAAAGGATTTTAAATATCCTTTTACCTGGTCATCTGAAAGTTTCAACAGGTGCATCAGGTGAAACTGGCCCCAGTTCAAATTGCCCCGCATATCATAGCGGCTGGTGACCACCATTTGTACGTCGGGGAACCCTTCCATCAGGTCGCGCAACTCCAACAGCAGCGGACTCCGGTCCTCAGCCGTAATCTCGTTAAAACCGTCCAGCATAAGAATCACTGAAGGTACAAAGGAATCCCCGTTTTTAACTGGCTGTTTCATCAACTCTTGTATTTCTTTTTCTTCCACCGCATCGTCCAGGTAATAGTGCCTGATCATCCAGTTAATGAAATTTTTTTGATTTCTTTCTGCCCAGCGGTTCCATTCATTCAACTGGATAAACACCGGCACTGGCGAACCAGGCACATAGAACTCAGCCCTGGTGTACTCCTTCCACAAGCGAACCAATGAAACGGTTTTGCCCATTCCTCCTTCCCCTACCAGGACGGTGTGTTTGCACTCCTGTTCCCACAATTGGGGTAACGCGTCAAGCACATTCACGGATACTTCATCTTTATGCCTTTGGTCTTCTATTTCCACGGCAACGCGGGTATCGATCCACTCCTGTTTACTTTTCCGTTCCGGGCGGGGCAAGATGATATCCGCGATGTCCAGGTGTTTAAACCTCCCATTCACACCCGTTAAAGATTTATAATACCTCCTGGAACCGTTATACAGTCGTTCTAAAAGCGAAAGCCCATCCTCTTCCTTTACCCTGTCAGCAAATTCCTTTTCCAACAGCTTTTTGACTTCCCGGAACCGTTTCAGTTGATTATCGTACAATAGTAAAATATCCCGGGTCAAATCAACCACTGTTAATATATGCTTCGCCGGGTCGAAACCGGGATAAATGTCCTTGAAAACCTTTTCTTGCTTTTCGGAAAATTTAAGCTTTTCATTCTTAAGGATTAAAAAACGAATACCCTTGCTGAATTTTTTGGTCCCCTTTTTTTTAAATTTTTGCAGGCAATCCCTTATCTTTCCTGCATCACCCCTGGAGGTGATTTGAAAGCCGGTTTTATTTTCTTTATCTCCCAGGTCGATTCCTGGGTAATTCCTTTGTTCATAATTAAGGTTGACCAGGTTATAATTGTAAATCTCATTCAACAGGCATCTGGCGATATCTTCGGCTATCCGATTGATATCGTAAAGGTCTAAAGCATTGTTCAAACGGATTTCCGTTACCCAACGGGAAATCAACCGATGAATTCTTTTAAATTCTTCCTGTCTTCCCATGATAAGAGAATTATAACGAATAATTAAACAAAAATCCAGTGTAAGAGGACAGTCAAAAAAAAATGTAAGCCATCCAGAAGTCAATGTAAGTCATCCCTGACCCAATGTAAGTCATCCCCGACCCAATGTAAGCCATCCAGGGGTCAATGTAAGGCATCCCCGACCTAATGAAAGTCATCCAGGAGTCATTGTAAGCCATCCCCGACTCAACGTTTAAAATAAAGTCGCCAGGCAAATAATCCTCCTGTCGCATGAAAAAATAAATGAGTTGGATAGAGCGCTCAGGATAGCTCTTGAAAAAATAGAAACGGTACCGGAAATTGGCTAATTGTATTTGCTTAATAGTAAGTACTGATGGGCGTCTCGTGGGAGTGGAACTGACTCTCACGGGACGCTTTGTCGCTCCCTGGCAAGCAAATTTAGGTCCCGC
>WVZO01000228.1:0-6888 GCA_011772425.1 Candidatus Aminicenantota bacterium | reverse complement strand
CGCGCAACCTAATTTAGGTCCCGCGCAAGCAAAATTAGGTCTCACGCAACCTAATTTAGGTCTCGCGCAAGCAAAATTTGCTACGCAAAAACAACTTAAATTAAAGGGAAAAGGACAGGAGAAGGAAGGTGGAAGGGGGCAGGCATATTTTTTCAATACTGCTTAAAAAAGCCGGATACTCTTATACCATTTTAAATAGTCGTTATAGTTTTCTTCAAAATCAGTTTTGCTGGTTATAAGAACGAGCAGGTAACTGCCTTTGGGGCCGACGCCATAACCGCCGTACGCGACTTTTTTACCATCGGAAGCTTTGACTGTGTAATACCACTTCCAACCGTTGGAGTCCTTACCCTTATCGATGACCTTCCAATACTCCCCGGGTACACCTGTAATCTTTACGCCGTACTTTTCGATTGCTTCGGGTTTTTCAGGTGCTCCCATTTTACCAAGCGCCAAGACCTGGATTCCCTGGTAGTTGGCATAAAGAGCTCCCCAACCGCCTTCGTACTCTTTTTCCTGGAACTTAGTGCCCTCCGGGACCAGCATTGAAAACCCGTAATCATCCGACTTATACTTCACCCATCCCTCTCCGGCAGAGGCAGGGATGGATAACCATAACAGGATAATTCCCATCGCTAATACAAACAGTACTTTTCGACTCATCATGACCTCCTTTTTCATAAATGTCATAATAGCTCATTTAATTATTCTCCGTTTACTACCTGGAAAAGAAAAAAATTATTCATTTAGTTGTTGACTTTCCACTTAATTTACACTAAGATATATTATTGTGAATAAAAACGACTTTTGAATCAGTTTTCAGTGCCTGGGGGGAAAAAGTTTTGAGATTAAGGAGGTTTTTTAAGGAGATTTAAATTAATAGACGTAATAAAATGGGAGAAGGAAAATGGGGGTAATTTGTGGGGACGAAGAATTTGGTTTTGGTGAAGTAGGGGATGGACACATGGGTCAGGTAGGACACAAAGCGGAATTTGACCATTGTGTGCTTCTGCAGGTTAGATGAAAGAAGGTGTTCATATGAAGTTGCATTTGATTGCACCTACCAAGAGAAGGGGAACCTATTTCACCTATTTCTTTAACAGAGGCTTTTTCCCCCCGCTTAGCCTCATGTGCGTTGCGGCCTATACTCCCAAAGAGGTGGAGGTACGTCTCATCGATGAAAATGTTGAGCGCATCGATTTCGCAGATGTCCCCGATCTGGTTGGCATTACCACAATGACCGACACTGCACTCCGCGCTTACGAGATCGCCGAAAGATATCGCGAACTGGGTGCCAAGGTTGTATTGGGAGGTATTCATGCATCGATGGTTCCGGAAGAAGCCATGGAGCATGCAGATTCAGTTGTCGTCGGTGAAGCTGAAGCGATTTGGCCGAGAGTGATTTCTGATGCCGAAGCGCACCAGCTTGAGCCGCTTTACAAGCAGGAAGACTTCATTGATTTCAAGCGTCCCCTTCTGTCCAGAAGGGACATAATAGATCCAAATCGATATTGGACCGCCAATGGAATACAGACTTCGCGCGGCTGCCCCTACAATTGCAGCTTTTGTTCGGTGGCGGCTTTCAACGGGCATCGGATTCGGGAGCGGGAGTTGGATAACGTGCTGGCCGAAGTGGAATCTGTCTCGCGAAGCAATGTTGGTCGTCGAAAATTAATCCCGTTTGTGGACGACAACATTGCGGCCAGCCCTAGCCGCGCCAAGGAGCTCTTCAAGGCTCTCATTCCCATGAAGATAGTGTGGGGATCCCAAGCATGCATCACATTTGCCAACGACGAGGAGTTGGTGGATTTGGCGGCGAAAAGCGGTTGCTGTTTTCTCTGTATCGGTTTAGAGGCGCTGTCCCCCCACGCTCTTGCGGAGATGGGCAAGCACCAGAACAAAGTGGAGCAGTACGAAAATGCCCTGCGGCTGCTCAAGAAATATGGGATCCAGGTGTTGGGCGCTTTCGTCTTTGGGTCAGACTCCGACGAAGAGTCTGTCTTCTCGGATACACTTGAGTTCGCCATGCGTAACAGGCTAGCCTTAGCGCACTTCAGCATCCTGACTCCGTACCCAGGCACGCGCCTATACCACCAACTGCTGGGTGAAAACCGCCTGGAACCGAGGTTCTGGCTCGACTCCTCATGGGAAAGCCGGGCGGTCTTCAAGCCGAAAAAGATAAGTGCGAAGAGACTCTGTGAATACACCTATCGGGTGCGGCAGGATTTCTACTCAAGCCGATCTATCATCAAGCGTATATCCTTATGCCGGTACTGGAATTACTGGCTTGCTGCCAACCTTATTCTTCGGCGAGAAGCCCGCCTACCAAGTCACCAGACTGTGTGAGCTGAGAAGTTGAGGGACGGAACGTTGAAATTTGGATTTTTTACATTTTTTTGTGTTTTTTTGCGGTTAATTTTCTTTCCTCCCCTTGAAATATTCTTTTCATTCATATACAATTAAGCTTTCATAAAATATAACGTAAAATTGACAGCCAATACGTTGGCGGATGGAGGAGAAGCGAGGTGTCCCATCTACTGGGAATAGACATAGGAACAACGTTTATAACGGTTTATGATAATCAAGAGCATACGGTGTTGCGGATGCGTCATGAAGGACGCATTGCCGAAACCCTTCACAACAATGTATTCAACCGCTTCGCAGAAACAGATTATTGTGTGTTTACCGGTAAAGCAGGTAAGGAAATTGCCGAAACCATGGAAGGGGTTTACCTTGATGAAGCAGTGGCGATTTCCGGAGTGCTGGCGGGAGAGAATCCCTTCCACACGGATATAGGCCAGATCATCGATATCGGGGCATCTTCCCTGAGCCTTTATACCATTAAAGATGGAAAGATAGTAGATATTGCCCAAAATACCCTGTGTGCCGCGGGTACGGGTTTGTTCCTGGAAGAACAGGCCGAACGGCTCGACATGGACCTGGAAAAACAGGGAATACTGCATATCGATGAACCGCCGCTGATCGCCAGCCGGTGCACCGTATTTGCCAAAAGCGATTTGATTCACCACCAACAAGAAGGACGCAGCAAAGATGACATGTGGTCCGGCCTCTGCCGAAGCCTGGTAGTTTCGGCTGTTAATACCCTGTTCCGGGGAGAAGAACCCCGGGGAAAAATCATGATCTGCGGCGGCGTCTCACTCAACCTGGAAGTGCTGCGGTGGTTCAAGGTTGTGTATCCCGATGTAGAGTGGATCATCCCTTCTCACAGCGAAGCACTGATTGCTAAGGGGGCGGCCATGACACCGGGAAAACCCATTGGCCGCTTGAACAGGAGCACTATCCGGGCCAAAAAGAAATTCAAACGCATGCCTGCTTTAACACTTCATAAAAGCCGGTACCCACATATGCCCGAACCGGTAATGGATGCTAATGACCTGGAAATACGTATCCATGGGAATATCACCGAAGCGAAGGAAATTATATTGGGCATGGATATCGGTTCCACCAGTACGAAACTCGCCGTGCTGGATGCCGAAACCCATGAACCCCTTTTGGATATTTACGGCAAGACCGCCGGTGACCCCGTGGGGGCGGCAAAAAAAATATTTTCTTCTTTTTATCATATCATCGGTGAAAAAGATTATTCAATTAAAGCATTTGGTACCACGGGTTCCGGTCGAAAACTGGTGGGTAAGATATTTGCAGGAGACCATATAGTCAATGAAATATCCGCCCACGCCAGGGGCACTGCTCATTTTTTCCCGGAGGTGGAGACCATTTTTGAAATTGGTGGTCAGGATGCCAAATACATCCACTTGCAAAACGGGTATGCCCTGGATGCCAACATGAATTACGTCTGTGCTGCAGGCACCGGTTCCTTCGTGGAAGAACAGGCCCGGAAACTGGGATTTAAAGTCCAGAATATCGGTGACATTACTGCAGGGATTGCCCCCCCGGTGACTTCTGACCGGTGTACCGTGTTCATGGAACAAGATTTGCGAGCTCTCCTGAAAGAAGGATTTAGCAAAGAAGAAGCACTGGCATCCGTGCTTTATTCAGTTATCCAGAACTACCTGAACCGGGTGGTGGGAAATCGCTTCATAAATGAGAAAAAAATCTATTTCCAGGGTGCCACGGCCAGGAACAAAGGTTTAGTGGCCGCGTTAGAAAACCTCCTGGAAGTAGAAGTGGCAGTATCTCCGTTCTGCCACCTGATGGGTGCTATTGGCGCCGCACTTATGGCACAAGAATATGTTCATCAGCATTATACACCGGATACCGCCTCCACGTTTGTGGGCAGAGCATCTATCCAATTACAAATCACCTCGCGAACCGAAATGTGCCAATTGTGCCGCAATTTCTGCCGCATTAATCACATAAAACGACTGGCCAGTGCCAGCGAGAGCTCTTTTTCCTGGGGATACCAATGCGGCCGCGACCCGGAAGAAAAAATCAGGCGAGAAATACCCGAATACAACCTATTCAGGGAAAGACAAAAAGCCTTTCAAATCCAAAATAAAATAAAGGGAAACGAAAAAGGACACATTACACTCATTCATTCACTTACCGATTATACCTTCCAACCGTTGTGGATACGGTTTTTTAATCAACTGGGATACCGCGTTTCTATCTCCGGTTTAACCGACAGCAGGGTTAAAAAGCATTCGTCTAAGATCGCATCCGCGGATTTTTGTTTTCCTGTAAAAATCGCACTGGGTCATATGGTCAAGGTATTGGAACAATCGCAGCCGCATTCGCATCACAGCCACTATGTATTTTTTCCTCACATGATTGCCCACCAGCCAGACCTGCGAACCACCCACAGTTTTTTCTGTCCTTATGTACAGAGCAGCCCTTCTATTGTACGCGCCACTCTTACCAGGAATGAGATCAAGGCTCATAATCTCCTATCCCCGGTGATTGATTTAAGACAAACCACCAGGGATACGGCGGAAATATTGTTTAATACGCTAAAGGGGCGATTAAATCTCAAAAAAAAGGACGTGATTACCGCATACAAAAATGCGTTTGATGAATGGGAAGGCTTTTGCCATCAACTGGAAAAAAAGGGCAGGGAATTTTTTGAGGAAATAAAAAACACGGAGCAGCCTGTGTTTCTCCTGGTGGGCCGGCCTTACAACCTGCACGACCGGGGGCTCAACCTGGGGATTCCTGAAAAAATTGCGGCTGTGGGTTACCCGGTGATTCCTATCGATATGCTGATACTGGATACAGCAGCCCTGTCTGAGAGCAATTACTACAACATTTTCTGGAAGTACGGCCAACGCATCATGGCAGCCGTCCGTTTAGCCGGGAAATACAGGAATGTCTTTCCCATTTATTTATCCAATTTTAACTGCGGGCCTGACAGTTTTTTATTGACTTTTGCAGAAGATGAATTAAGGGGCAAACCCATGCTGATCCTGGAACTGGATGAGCACGATTCCGACGGCGGTTATCTCACGCGCATTGAAGCGTTTATCAATGTGGTGGAAGCATTCATGAAAAAGGAGTCCCAACAGCCGAAAGCTAGAATGCCCCATATATATACTGCCGACAGGCAGCCAAACCTTAACGGCACGGTGTGGATGTCTCCCATTCATTATTCCGGGTACCGGCTTTTTTCTGCCTCTTTCCGGGGTTTTGGTTTTGACTGCCGCAATCTTGATCCGGAAGACAAGGAAGCACTGGTGCTGGGTAAAAAGTACCTCAGGGGGGGCGAATGTCTGCCCATGACATTGACCCTGGGCAATTTTCTCAAGCAAATCAGGAAAGAAAACCCCGGCAGTCGTCATATTCTGTTCATGCCTACCACCGAAGGCCCTTGTCGTTTCGGCCAATATAATCTTTTGGACCGGATTGTGTTCCACCGGTTGGGCCTGGACAACGTGGACATTCTCTCCCCCAGTTCCGCCAATACGTACCAGGGATTGCCCGAACAACTCAGGCGTCAGCTCATGCATGCGGCTACGGCCGCTGATGTGCTGTTTAAAATGCGTTCCAAAGTCCGGCCTTATGAACGCAACAGGGGCGATGCTGACGAATTGTTCGAAAAAAGCCTTAAACAATTGGAACGTATCCTGGAAAAAAGAGAAAGACCGTTAAAAGCTGTCAAAGACATTGCCGCAAAATTCGCCGCTGTCAATACTATAAAAGATAAAAAACCACTGGTAGGCATTGTGGGGGAAATATATGTACGGTGTAATTCCTTTTCCAATGGGAACCTGGTGGATATTATCGAAGCCAATGAAGGGGAAGCCTGGCTCTCTCCTACTCATGAATGGGTCCTTTACGTCGCTTATATGAATAGTTTTGCCGCCAAAAAACGCAATGGTGGTCTTTTAAAGCGGGGAGGGTCTATGGTGAATAACTTTTACCTCTTCAAAACCGAACGTAGTTATTATCATGCGGCATTGGAAATGCTGCATGATCGACTGGAACCTCATATTAAACATGTAGTGGGTGCCGGGGCGGAGTATTTGCCGGAGGAATTCGAAGGTGAGGCCATGCTCACCATTGGCAGGGCTGTCCTGTTTGCCAGGGAGGGGGCGTCCATGGTAATCAACGCTGCGCCTTTCGGTTGTATGCCCGGTACGCTTTCCAGCTCCATTCTCCTGGACATTAAAGAAAAATTCAACATCCCGTTTCTTTCATTATTCTATGATGGTGATATCGATGTTAACGACAAAGTGGCGGCGTTGTTAAAAACCATTACGTTGGAAAAAGGGAACCAGTGGAAATCAGGCGCCCGCGCATCTATACACGCTTGATCGTTCTATCATTCACCACGAAGGCACGAAGAACACGAAGGGAGGGAGCCAGTTGGCAGTTGGCAGTTGGCAGTTGGCAAAAGAGGAAGCGAGGAAGACACACCCCGACCGCTTCGCGGCCACCCCTCTCAAGAGGGGATTTTTTGGACTGAATGTG
>WVZO01000734.1:311-1205 GCA_011772425.1 Candidatus Aminicenantota bacterium | reverse complement strand
GTTTTTTCAGAGTGCCCGTGCGGTAGGAGAGTTCGGGTGGCTAAAGAGTTAATTTGCTTGTCCCCAATGTTACCAATCGGCACCTAGAATTCATCATTCGGTAGTTGAAAATGACCAATCGGCGAGTGAAATTCATGAATCGGCACTTGAAATTCAATCATCGGCAGTTGGAAATGAGGAATCGGCACATGAAATTCATCAATCGGCAGTTGAAAATGACCAATCGGCACTTGAAATTCAGCAATCGGCAGTTGGAAATGACCAATCGGCACCTGGAATTCAGCAATCGGCAGTTAGAAATGACCAATCGGCACCTGGAAGTCATGAATCGGCAGTAAAAAATCAGCAATCGACCCGTGAAGGTCATCATCCGGCTGTTGAAAATCACAATTTGGCAGCCGGTATTAATAAATCAAAAAAATCCAAATAATAAGGAGTTAAAACATGAGAATTTTAACAAAAAAAGAAATGAAAGAGCTTTTCGAGGAGTCTGGTATAGCCATTGAAAATTCCAAAGGCGACCCGGTGGTACTGGGAAAAGTCCAGGAGTTCGGTTATACCGCGGAAAGCCTGGCAGCCGCTGAAGCGCTGCATATCGAAGCCGAGACCCTATACCTGGAAAAAGGGCCCAAAAGTGGAAAAAAAATTAGCCTCAGCATTCAATTGAAGAACAAGATCGATGAAATCCACAGGCATTATATGGTATATGTAAAGGTCTTAAGAATAGACCTGGCCGATGATCCCGGTTTATTGAAAGAGCTTCAATTGGTTGACGAGAGAGATTTTACCGTTTCCGGGAAGATCAAGGAGCCCAAAGAGTTCTACAAAAACTGTCTCGAGAGCAATAAGCTTGCCGAAGTGGTGGTTAATTATGGTCTCACCCCGGAGAAGCTG
>WVZO01000734.1:0-182 GCA_011772425.1 Candidatus Aminicenantota bacterium | reverse complement strand
CTGTTTTGCTTTATGTATTCAGGGATGACCCGCAGCAGTTGGAAGCGTTTAAGCTAAAGGGGTATTCCCTGGGTTATAAACCCGCCAGCAGCAGCGGTTCCGGGGAAGAAGAACCCCAGGACGGTCAACCGGCAGAAGAGCCGGCTGCGTCCCCGGCTTAGGAGCCTCAAAGCCAAACCTGA
>WVZO01000009.1 GCA_011772425.1 Candidatus Aminicenantota bacterium | reverse complement strand
TTGAGAGTTCCAACAACTGGTTGATTAAGTTGAGCAATCGCTGCGAATTTCGCAGCATCATTTTCAATTCCCGCTCCTGCTGTTTATCACAGCAATTGGAGAGCTGTTGTTCCAGGGGCCCCATTATCAATGTCAAGGGCGTGCAGAATTCATGGGAAATGTTGGCAAAAAAACGGGATTTCATCTTATCCATTTCTTTCAGTTTTTCGGATTTTTCTTTCAATTGTTGATTCTTCTCTTTGATCTCCTTTGTACGTTCTTTAACGATTTGTTCAAGTCTTTGTTTTTCCCTTTCCAGTTTCCCGGAGCGCCACCTGACAATAAAGAACACCACCAGGATAAACAAAATCGCATAAAACAAAAACGCCCACCATGTTTTGTACCATGGAGGTAGAACTTTGAATTTGAAAACCGCTTCTTTGCCTAAATTCCCGTAAACATTTTTCGCCCTTACCCGGAATGTATAGGTACCGGAATCGATATTTGTATAATCCTTTTTGGTTTCATTACTCCAGGCAGTCCAATCTTCGTCATATTCTTCAAGGAGGAACTGGTATTGTGTTGCCGATTCATCTTCAAAGAAAGGAGCAGCGAACTCGAAACGGAGGTTTCTGTCCTTGTAATCAAAAATAGGAAAGAGATTTTTAGAGTCACTATCTATTTTATGCTTGTATTGATAACCTGCAAAAATCAGGTTCCCATTAGCCAGTACTCTTCGAATAAGAGTGGGGAAATCATGATCATAATTCTTTTTTACATGGGGATCGTAACGCATAAGACCTTCATTGCCGGCAAACCAGATGACAACGCCATCCGGGTCCGGATAGATGGTGTTCACCTGGACATCGGGAATCCTGAGAAAGGGTTTTTCATTGATAACAAAGGAGTAAGCAGTAATTATAGAACTTAGTTCGCTGCGCTCACAATTGAATGGAATAATGGAATGTTGGAATAATGGAATATTGGTTTTTGGAATAATGGGGTAATGGAACAATGGTTTTTTCGTTTTCCGATGAATGTATTGACAAACAATGCATGAAATGATACTATTCCATCATTCCACTATTCCATTATTCCTGTAAATGGAGTAGTAAAATGTATCGCTGGCAATCCCCTATTGTCAACGATTTGTAGAAATTCCGATACATAAATTTAACGGAGGTGAATAGAATGAGATTAAGAGGTTGTGTGTTAGCTATTTTTCTTGTTTTAATGGTCTATATCTATGGTTGTTCAAGTTCAGGTGGTGACGTGACACCCACATCGCCTGAAAATCTTCTTAAGGTTTTCTCTGCCGCAATACAATCCGGCGATGAAACAAAAGCCAAAGCTGAGGCTCTTTGTACAAAAGAGTTCTGGAAGAATTACGGTAAAAGGTTTTTTAACCAGGCTGCCAGGAAAAAGTTCGAGATGAAAAAAAACATTGTTCAGAGCAAAGGGGAAAAAGCCGTTGTCACAGCCGATCTTATCCGGGAAGGAAAAGTTGTCGACCAGGTTTACTTTTATGCGGTGAAGGAAAAAGATGAATGGAGATTCGACGGGATGGATGAAAATAAGGGCCACATCGACCATTACCTGGCCGGACGCTTGCCAGCCCGTTTTGATCTTTCTGACTTTCCCGGAAGCCCGAAACTGGAAGAACTGGGTAAAAAACTTATTGAAATTGCCGGGCCTCTCAAAGAAGCGGCTGATGATACGAAGAAACAGAGGGCATTACTAAAAGGAGTACTCATAGGAGACCCCGGAAGCATTTATTCTCAACTTCGTCTACTTTTAGAGATTGCCAATATGAAGTTAAATGTAGTATCCACCCATATGGTGGATTCTATCCACCGGGGCGCAATCGTTATTAAAGATGAAACGGAAAAGGAGAAGGTATTTATTTATGTTGCCAAAGAGGCTGACGCCTGGAAGCTAATCAACTGCCATACCGGGTGGTTGAGTGAAGAATCTATCTTGAGATAATGCCTTAACGATTCAAACCCAGACAGCTTTGATATCCATTTAGAATATCTCCTATTGAAAATTACTCAAAAATCATTTATTATTATTTACCCAGGAGATAACCATGAATGAGATGACAGTTGAAGAACAGTTCGATTTTTTGACAAAAGGAGCTGCACAGGTCATAGAAACAGAGGATCTGCTGGCAAAGCTCAGGAAATCAAATGAAACAGGAAAGCCGCTCTGCATAAAGGTGGGTTTTGACCCATCAGCACCGGATATTCACCTTGGTCATTCGGTAGTGATGCGTAAGATGAAGCATTTCCAGGACCTTGGTCATCGGGTTGTTTTCCTTATTGGCGATTTTACCGGGATGATTGGGGATCCCAGCGGAAAAAAGAAAACCAGACCACAGCTCAGCCGTAAAGAAGTCGAGGAAAACGCGAAAACGTATAAAGAGCAATTTTCAAAAATCCTTGATCCTGATAAAACCGTTCTCGATTTTAACAGCCGCTGGCTGGGTAATCTCGGTTCCGAAGGCCTTCTCAATCTTGCCAGCCGATATACAGCCGCAAGAATTCTCGAAAGAGACGATTTCAAGAGCCGATTGGAGAATCAAAAACCAATATTTTTACACGAATTATTTTATCCGTTGATGCAAGCCTATGATTCGGTATTCCTTGAATGCGATGTGGAGATGGGAGGGACCGATCAAACCTTCAACCTATTGGTGGGCAGGGAGATCATGAGAGAATATAACCAGGAACCGCAAGTGGTGTTAACTCTTCCGCTGTTGGTGGGTTTGGACGGTGTGGAGAAAATGAGCAAATCTCTTGGAAATTACATCGGGATAAACGAACCGCCCAAAGAGATCTACGGGAAAATAATGTCTATCAACGATGAAATAATGTGGGATTACTATACTCTTTGCACCGATCTGACACCTAATGAAATAGAAAGAAAAAAAAGCAACGTATCATCCGGTGAACTCCATCCCAAAAAAGCAAAAAGCGAACTTGCCAAGATAATCATCTCATATTATTATTCCAAAATGGATGCCCAAGCAGCAGAAGAAGAATTCGAACGAGTATTTGCTCAAAAAAAATTGCCGGACGAGATCGAAGAGAGGGAAATTAATTCTTCTTCTGATAAGATCTGGCTTCCCAGGCTTCTCAATCAACTGGGATTTCTATCGTCAAACCAGGAAGGGAAGCGGCTGATCCAGGGAGGAGGTGTTTCCATCGATGGTGAAAAAATTACAAATCCCAATTTTGAGTTGGACATATCCTCCCCCAATGAACTCATTATTAAAATCGGTAAACGAAGATTTCTAAAGTTGAGAATCAAATAATCTAATAGCTGTTTTCCGGGACTCTCTCTCTTTTTCACTTTCCACCAGCCTCCGGGCAATCGCTTCTACCTCCCGCAGCGTAGAAAGCAGCGGACGGCTCCCGAATAAAGAATAAAACTGGTTGTTGTATTTCCAAAGGAACTCATTATAGCGGATATGCCCCATGTATCTCACCCAGATGCCGTAGTAACTGCTCATCACATTTTTTAATGAAATACCCATTTGCATCTGGTTGATATTTCTTACCTGGTTCATCACCACGTTGACGGAAAAATCAGACAACTCCTTTTCCATCACCCATTTGATCCGGTCAGAAAACCTGGAAAAAAATCGGACCACATCCCGGAAGGATTTCAACGTAACTTCTCCCCTCTGTTTCCAGGCTTCTTCGGCCAGCGTTTTTAGTCCGTACCGGTCCAATTCTGTGTGGAGTTTCCGGAACAACACTTTATTCATAAAGAGATAGAGATTTTCAATGGTGATAGTCTGTGGGGTTGCCAGGGCGATCATCCGGTCCGCCAGTAAAAACGCATCCACCGTATTCGTCCCGGACCCGGCACCCAGGTCCATCAATACCAGGTCGGCATCCAGCCTTTTGATATCCCGGAACAGTCTCTGTTTTTGCATGTAGTTAAAACCCCGCGGGTTGAAGGCGTACAAATCACCTGGGATCAATCGCAAATTGTCAATAGGGGTCTCCCGGACAACGTCCGTTAAAGGAATTTTCTTATTAAAAAAATCCGTTAATGTGCAGCCGGTCTTTTTGATCTCCACAAAGGAGTGAAGGTTGGCACCCCCGAAATCCGCATCCATTAAAATAATTTTTTTTCCCCTGGACGCCAGGTACATGCCCAGGAGGCTGGTAAAAAGACTCTTACCGGTTCCTCCTTTTCCACTGCCAACAGCCCAGATATTTACCCCATTGTGGTTACCTCTTTACAATTCATAGGCATATTTTAAAATAAATCCAGGAAAATTTCAATAGGCACTTACAACGTGCAGCAATTCTAAATTTGGAGTAATGGAGTAGAGAAAGGGAGAAAGGGGCCAGGCCAGAAAATTCCCAGGAGGGATAAGCGCTAACTTAAGGATTAAATCAGATTAATATAAAGGCTCTTTTTTTTAATAAAAAGTTTTGTGGATGTTTTACGGTCCAGAGGGGCACTTACAGTGCGGTATTAAGGAATATCCATGGAGACGATGCGGTGTTTAAAGCGCTGTACGCCGTCCTTGCACTGCAAATGCTCCCCCACGCAGTGCAAGCAAATTTAGCTCATGCACCAGCTAATTTTGCTCATCCACCAGCTAATTTAGGTTGCGTGCAAGCAAAATTAGGTCTTGCGCAAGCAAATTTAGGTCTCGCACAACCTAATTTAGGTCTCACGCAACCTAATTTTGGTTGCTCACAAGCAAATTTTGCTCCGCACAGACTGGATAACTTACCTGGAACTTTATTCCTTATCAGCCCCCCTTTGTTTGATGAGAACAACGCTCATTATCAAAGTGGTTTTTTGATGTGTAATGATCTTCAAATCCCCACAGGAAGACTCCCTTAAGCTGTTGGGATGATAAAAAAACTTTTCGGGGTGATTGAAAAAGTTGTCGGGGTGTTTGCAGAAGTTTTCGGGGTATAAAATTTGCCTGTCTCCTTCCTCTACTTCCTCTAGAAAAGAAAAAAAGGAAGAGGGGGGAAAGCGGTGCCCTTCGGGTGGGTTAACACCTTCGGCGGATAATATTCCGGGGTCTCTCCTTTCTTACCTCCGGGTCTAATCTAAGCCAGTTATCTACGGTAGATAACAAATTATCTACTGGTAGAAAAAAAGTTTTCTACGGTAGAAAAATATTTTTCTACGGTAGAGAACTTAGTAAACCCAATATTGGGGCTTGGAGCATTATATTTCGTCTCCTCCAACCTGTCAATAGTAAACAAAAATTGATTTCGCTGAAAAGAGTACGAAATAAATTTTTGCGGGCAGC
>WVZO01000221.1 GCA_011772425.1 Candidatus Aminicenantota bacterium | reverse complement strand
TGGAGGCGGGTGGCCCTGAGATCATTGCTGGCCCGGTTAATCATGGCCTCGTTATTCAGCAGGGACATCAGCAAGTTGGTGTTGGACAATTTAAGAATCTTATCGCCTTTTTTCACCATGGCACCGGCTTCCACATACAGTCGCTCTACCCGTCCGCCCTCTACTGCGCTAAGGTATTCGCTGTATTGGGGGCGTACGATTCCGATTACAGGGATGTACTCCTGGAATGGTCCTTGTTCTACTTTGGAGATGGTGGTGCGTTCTGCTTTGACATTGAGACTTGAAGTCCCGGTTTTGAATATAATCTGGTAGCCGACTACCAGGACAAAAATTCCGATAATGCTGTAGGTTATAATCCGTTTGGGCGGCCATTTCTTTTTTTCAATCGGTTTATCCATACCCATGGTTTATTTCTCCTAGATATATGGTATGCAAGAATGATGCCAGGACAGGAAGAATAAATGATAAATTATGAATGATGAATGATGAAGGGAATGAAAAAAACCGGAAGGCTGAAAAAGCGCCTGAGATGTTGAATAATGGAATTGCGGAAAGATAAGAAAAGTACGAATTTTCATCACTCATCACTCATCACTCATCATTTCTTTTCCCTGGACTGTACGCTGATGGCACACAGGTGTACGCCTGCGGACAGTTTTTTAATTAGCCACGAAGGCGGTCGGCGACCGCAGCCGAAAAGCGAAGGGACATGAAGATAGGAGGGGAAGAAAAGGAGAAGAGAAGAAAGCATGGAAATTACAAATTACAAATTCCAAATTACAAACAAATTACAATGACCGAAATTCCAAACCCTTCTTTGGAAACGGAATACAGATGGTCCCAATGGGGCAATAAGTTGAGAAGCATAGTACAGTGATTGACCGTGTATGAAAAGTTTTTGTGGGGTCCAGGGGCGGTTTTTTCTAAAAAGAGCCCCTGGCCGCCGGAGGCAATAAGTTCTGATAGAGTTCTAATAGTAGTTCAGGATGGGCAGGTTAAATGTTCTTTGAGTTCTCATGTATTTCTGCCCATCCTGTAGAAAAAATAGCGGTTAGTAGATCCGCACGGAGGGCATTAGTTTTTTCAGAATGGCCGTGCGATAGGAGAGTTCGTGTCGATTTGATTCTTTAATCATTTCTACCAAACCATCAAGCAGATTGGGCTTGGGTAAGCTTTAGCATTTTTGCTTGAGATGCCTCCATTATGGAATCCCTTACATATGAGCTTGCTTTAAGTATCTCGATACCAATCAGCTCGCCTTTTTCGTTTAGCTCTGCTGTTATGTTTGGGCTGAGCTCCACACTCCCTGCTTCTGGTTCATCAGAGATGACCAGGTACAGAATATCTTCTTTCTCAAAATACTCCATATGCATCTTATTCATTTATCAAACGAACCTCCACTACTTTGACCGGTTGCGGTTATTGAATAGCATAAATCATGAGAAAAATCAACTAGTAAAACTTATTTAATCGCAAAACCACTAAGGACACAGAGTTTTTATATAATTTTCTCTCTGTGATCTCTGTGCTCTCTGTGGCAAAAGCCAAAACTTCGTGTTCTTCGTTTTTCGGCTACGGTCGCTGACCGCCTTCGTAGTGAAAAAACAGTTAGCGAAACAGTTTGTCTCTTAACCGTGCTACATTGAGGGCGGTGAAAGGTTCGCCTTTGAAGATGATTTGTTTCGTATTTTTGCCGTGGTGCTTGAGATAATCGGTTACATTCATCCAGCGGATTTCGCCGTCTGAGGTGCGAATCACCAGCATGACCGGGTATTTATGGGCCTGCCAGTATTCGGCATGCCGTGGGTTTTTGATGGTAAAAATTTCTTCATCGTCTCTTTGTCGTTTGTAGAGATAGGAATCGCCGTGTTTGAGTTGGAGATAAACCCGTTTTCCGCTGGCTTCGCCTTTGTCGTTTTTGAATTCGATCTCTCCGTCGAGGCCCCAGTCGGATTCTGAAATTCGGCGGAAAATTTGCCCGGCTTCGCCGGACATAGAATATGCGTGGCCTACAAGAATCAGTTCGCGGCTCTCGTTGTCGATGTTGATTTGGGCTTTGGCATCCATTTCTTGCACTTTGCGCCAAAACTCATCCGAAGCGAATTTCTCTTCGATAAGGTCGATGAGCGGCACCCGTTCTTCGCACATGCCGCAGATGATATCTTTTTTGCCCGTCTCTAAGCGTTTTTTAATGGCTTCCCGGTTTTCCAATGGTGTGTCGCAGTGGGGGCAGACGTAGGAGCGCACGCGGGTGACTTCTTTTGCCCGTTTCAAAAGGTGTTCGTGGATGTATTTAATAAACGACACCTGGGTTTCTAACGGCACATCTTGCCCAAAGTAGACTTTGATTTCCGCGCTATCGTCTCCCTTTTTAGTCATATTGAAGCCGACTCGTTTGCCGCCCAGGGATTTAAAATCCGCCGCATCTTTCCAGAGCTGGTCTAATTCGAAATCAAGTGTGTAATAAAGCCGTACCACCAGGGTGGTATATACTTCTTCGGGCATTCCTTTGAAGCCGTAAGTGACACAAATGTTGGGATGCTCGGGGATATCGGGCCTGTCCTGTTTGAAATATGAGGGGAAAACTAGTTGTGTGCCCCGGGGTGTTTCTTCCCTGAGGCATAAGGAGCGGTCCAGGAAGGTTTGCACCATTGCACGCAACAGGATTTTTTCATCGGCCTCATCTAATCGTTCCATATCTTTGAAATCAAAATCAGCTTCTAACACTGCCAGTTCTGCAATCGCACCGATCTCGTCGATATTTTCCCGTACGCAGCGGATAACGGCGGATGCGTAGTTATTGATTTGTTCCGGTTGAAGCAGCACAAAATCGCCAAAATCCAGTTTCTGGACGATTCCCTGCCCGACCAGCAGTCCGACTACGGCGCGCAGGTCTTTTTCCTCGATGATCTCGTCTTTTAATTCCAGTTGCAGCCGCTGCCGCAGTTCCGAAATTCGGGCCAGGACAATTTCTTTTTCTTTAATATGGATGATGGCATCTTTGATTATTTTAAACAATTGTGGGGTGGCAGTCCATGGCAGGCGTTCCCAGGGGATATGGTATGCGATCATTTCCTTTAATTTTTCGCAGCCATCACCGGTTTTGGCTGCGGTGTCGATGAAATCGCTGTAACCGCGGGCGTTACAATATTGCTTCAATTTGTCTTTGCTCACGGTAATGCCGCCCCGGTCGCAGCGGCCTGCCACCAGCAGCCTGGCAGGGTCATGTTTAACAGCGGATTCCAGGGCTTTTTCCCAGTGGCCCAGGTTATCAAAGGGGTTATCCCGTTGGGGGTCGATGACCATCAGGGCCAGGGCGGTTTCGTCCATGTAGAGTTGATGGATCAGCCGGTAATCCGGCTGCCCGGCAAAGTCCCAGAGCCACACTTCTCTATCCATTGGAGAAGTTTCCATTCCAGGCAGTCCAAGTTGCCAGACGGTCATGCCGTGAGTGGAATCGGTCTTTTCCCAACGGTTTTCGGCAAGGCGAATTGCCAGCCCGGTTTTGCCCACGCCCGACTCGCCCACCAGCACCACCTTGGCATTGGTATAACGGGCAGTCTCAACGGCTTCGATTCCGACAGCAAAATCAGGCAACTCCCATACCCTTAGAGTTCCGTCTTGAGAACCTGATATTGCCTTTTTACCATCGGGTGTTACCGTTATTCCCAAAACGGCACGGGTATGTCCTTCCAAAGTCGCAAGGCATTGACCGGATTTTACGTCCCACACTTTCAGGGTTCTGTCCTTCGAGCATGACAAAATTCGCTTACCGTCGGGGGTTATTGCTAAATCATAGATGTTATCATTGTGTCCCTCCAATGAAGCAATATATTTTCCGGTTTCCAGGCTCCATACTTTTAGTGTCCTGTCATGAGAACCAGACACAACCTTCTTTCCGTCTGGTGTAACCACAACTCCCTTTATACTACCAGTGTGACCTATAAACGTTCTAAGACATTCTCCGGTATCCAAAGCCCACACTTTAATGGTTTTGTCAATTGAACCAGACACAGCTGCAGTTCCATCAGGTGTCACTGCCACCGACCAATTCCAAATCCAATTTGTATGCCCCTCAAGCGTTTTGTGGCATTTTCCGGTATTTAGGTCCCATATTTTCAGGGTTTTATCTTTGGAACCGGAAACAATCTTTGTACCGTCCGGAGTTATTGCAACACATTTGACTTGATCAAGATGACCTTTGAGAGTAGCAATGCATTTTTCATATTTCATATCCCACACTTTAAGAGTTTTATCGTTCGAGCATGATACAACTTTTTTCCCATCTGGAGCTATTGCGATTCCTTTGATATTGCCAGTGTGACCTCTAAATGTTTTGATGCACTTTTGGGATTGCAGATCCCATAATTTCAAGGTTTTATCGTTTGAACACGACACCGCCCTTTTTCCGTCGGGTGTTACAGCGACACTCACAACCGAGCCTTCATGGCCTTTCAAGATCATTGGCTCTTTAATCACGAGTTCTTTCTTTTTACGTATTTTCTTGCGCGTTTTGGCAGTTATTTTTCCTTCCGGGTAGCAGGCGGCCAGGAGTTTTTCGTATTCTTCCTTTTTCTTCTCCCGCCAGTCTATGTAGGAAAATTGAGCGATAGTGCCGGGGATTTCACAATCTTCGACAAGAAGAGGAATGAACCGGCGCTGTTCATTGGTTGGGTCGCGGAACAGCAACGTGTGGCGTTCCATCTTAACCCACTCCGACTCAAAAGCGGCATTAGACATCACCAGGCCTAACGTACGTGACTGTTCTATCCCTTGCTCAATCTTCAGCCCGATTATATCTCCCGGTTTAATTTCCCATTCATCAAACCATACCCGCAACCCATCGGCCTTCAGTCGCTCCGCTAACTCCCGCACCACCGCCTTATCTTTCGAGCTGTGGCTGATGAAGACATCATAGGTAAACGTTTCGTTCATATCACATGACTCCTTCGTTTACATAGTAACACGCTTTAAAGCATTTAAATCCGAAATTCGAATTTCGAAATCCGAAACAAATTCGAATGTCCAAAATCCAAATGACCAAAACAAAGATAACTGATTCGCAAGCATTATCCCTGAAATACTCTCCATATTCTTCATGGATACATTCTATAAAAAATAACAGAAAATTTCAATAAAGAAAATAAAAAAAGTGTCTGAACCGCTGATAAACACTGATTGGTGTGATAAACTATGATGTAAAAAGGCGCCGGTAAGTAAACGGTTACCTCGAGCTTGTCGCGGGATAGCGGGTTGTGGGGCTTCGGGTTTCGGCTGCCTGTTGACATTTGCAGAGAATTCGATTATATTAAATGCCAGAGGTATAGAACGATGCAAAGCATTCATTTTGAAACTATAGTTAAAAACGGGTTCATAAAAATACCAGGGGAATATGCTTCACTTAACGATAAAAAAGTATCCGTTGAAATCATGGAAAGAAAAGCGATGAAAAACCAGAATGTAGGAGAGACGAGAGAAATAAAAATCAAAGATTTCATTTCAAAATATAAGGGATTATTGCTGAACACCAATATTCCACGGGATATCGATGCAAAGAAAATCAGGAACCTCCGAATAAACAATAAATATGGCCTATAAAGTATTCTTTGATACCAATATTATCCTTGATATCCTACTCAAAAGAGAACCCTTTTTTGAGAGATCACAAAAAGCATTACTGGAAGTTGCAAAAAGAAAATTCATCCCTTACGTTTCAGGTTCCTCAATAACAGACCTGTATTACATTTGTAAGAAGGCCGGGTTAGAAAAAGAAAAGGTGGTAGAATATCTTAAAGATTTGTTGAATACCTTTGAAGTTCTAATTATCGATAAGGAGACAATAAATAATGCTTTCTCTCTTGATATGAGCGATTTTGAAGATGCGGTCCAGGTGTCCGCTTGTAAAAATGAGGGTATCGACCTGATTGTAACAAGAAATAAACAAGATTTTGAAGATATTTCAATAAGTATCCAAACCCCTGAAGAATTTCTGGATGGTTTCCTGGAGACGGAGAAAGAAGAAGAACATAGCACAGGTTAAAATGAGTGGGATTTTGAAGGTAAAAGAAAAAAAAATAGACAACACAATGACAATGATATACTGGAAAGATGATAAATTCTGGCTGGGTAAACTGCTTGAACATCCTGAAATCATGACACAAGGTTTGACATTAGAGGAATTGGAATTAAATCTAAGGGATGCCTATTTACAACTACAAATATGATAGTCTTTCATTTCGTTAGAATTGCAAAAAGAATCAAGCACCAACCGAATTTTAACTAACACCACTTTTGGTTTGGATAGTTACACTTACTTCACCCGGACTGATTAGCCGCCGAACCGATGCATTCAGCAATTCCACACTGACCGGTTCTCCATCCTCTCCATAATTAACAATGACACCCCCGGGCTCCTCAATCGCATCGACCGGAGGCTCATCACGAAGAGATAACAGAAGAATATCCGCATCCTGATCGTATTTAATTTTCATAAGATATAATTATCACATATATGTAGAATTTTTTCAATAAGGATAAATTTGGTCAGCAATTCTAATTTTACCAATTGTCCGGGCGAACACAAGGGTTCGCCCCTACATCAGATAGTCGTTTTCTTGCATTCGTAGGGGTAAACCTTGTGTTTACCCTTGCTTGAAGCCCGATGTCCCGGTTCGAATGGATTGGCGCGGCCTACACCGCCCACTTCGGACGGTTCGGTCGCGCATTATTAATATCTTAAAATTTTGTTCTTTTGTCAAGTTTTTTTTCAGTTTTTCTGTGGAAAAAATAAACAAGGAAACAAAAACAAAGGGCCAAGCAAGAAGAAACTATTTAAAATGGCCCACAGCACTGTTAACTTGCAACCTGGTAAATCACAGGTCTGTATCCTGGTTGCGGAATGGAGCCTAAAACTAGCTTGTCCACTTCTTATCAATCGTTTTTCGAGAGCAAAAAAGTTATTGGAAGCACCTCCCAATCATTTTTCGAGGTAAAAAAATCATTGGTACCACGTCCCAATCGTTTTTCGAGGCATAAAAGTCATACGGACACACATTTTGAAAAAAAATAAAAATAATTATAAAAGGAGAAATATCAAAGGTTGCCCCAAAATTATTCAAAATTAGAATTACTGCCTTTTTTAACAATTGACATCACAACTAAATGAAGATATAATAATTTTGAGCATTTTTCAGGAGTAAATGAAAGATGAAAACAAACCGAATTGAGCTTAATCCGAAGGTCTGCAATGGTAAACCCGTAATAAGAGGAACCAGGATTCCTGTCTCTGTTATCCTAGAGCAGATAGCAGAGGGGATATCGTGGGACACCTTACTTACAAACTACCCGGAATTGGAGAAGGGAGATATTAAGGCAGCATTACATTATGCTATGTCTTCTCTTGATCATACAGAAATAAGAACGATTGATGCCAGAATTGCATAAGCTATATCTTGATCAAATGCTCCCACTTGATGTAGCAAATGAATTGCGCCGCAAAGGTCATAATGTTCTGCGAGCCTCAGAAGTTGGACAAGCTCGAGCAGATGACGGTCAAATATTGCAGAAAACAATTACAGAGAACCGGATACTTGTTACTCTTGACGAACATTTTGGTGATTGGGTAATCCTTCCACTTAAAAAACATCCTGGTGTCATTCGGCTAAAAGTCAATCCAACAACGTGCAATAACATTATTAAGCTTCTTATCCCATTTTTAAATTCCTATTCTTCCGAACAGCTCAAAGATAACCTTGTAATCCTTTCACCAAAACGTGAAAAATGGGTTCGTACATCTTGAAAACCCTCGAATTTGGGAATATAATTCCTTTGAGGACATTATGAA
>WVZO01000631.1:363-1228 GCA_011772425.1 Candidatus Aminicenantota bacterium | reverse complement strand
TTGGTCGCTGTGCTCTGTAAAAATCCCGATGAGGCGGAAAATGCACTTGCAAAAATCAAAGCCGAATTTGATGTGCCGGAAGCGCAAGTTAACGATGAGAACATTTTTGACCATTTACTTGTTAATGCTCCGAGAAGGAATGTAGTAAGTCGTGGCGGTGATATCAAGAGCGGAGAAAAACTTGCTGCCACTATGATTGACCAAACATACTTGAATAGCTATGTTGCGCATGCCCCTATAGAGACCCATACCGCTCTGGCAAAAATTGAAGGGGATAAAGCAACCGTCTGGGCATCTACTCAAACTCCTTTCAGCCTCAAAGACCAAATAGCTCGTGTACTGGGCTTTGCTTCTGGTAATGTCCGTATTATCACTCCTTTTGTTGGAGGAGGATTTGGTGGAAAAACCCGAAACTCGCAGGCTGTGGAAGCAGCGCGCTTGGCTAAATTAACCGGCAAGCCTGTCCAGGTCGCATGGAGTCGTGCAGAAGAGTTTTTTTATGATAGTTTTCGGCCTGCGGCGGTGGTCAAAATAAAATCGGGAATTACAAACTCAGGCAAAATTGTTTTTTGGGATTATGGTGTTTATTTTGCAGGGTCAAGGGGTTCTCAGCAGTTTTATGATGTTCCTCACCATCTCACGGCTACTTTTGGTGAATGGGGACGAGGTTCCTCCGGCCCACATCCCTTTGGCACAGGAGCCTGGCGTGCGCCTGCCAATAACACCAATACATTTGCCAGAGAATCACAAATTGATATTATGGCTTCTAAAGCGGGAATGGATCCCGTGGAGTTCCGCCTGAAGAACCTGAAGGATGAGAGGATGCGGAGGGTCCTGCAGGGCGCAGCAGAGAAATTCGGCTGGT
>WVZO01000631.1:0-224 GCA_011772425.1 Candidatus Aminicenantota bacterium | reverse complement strand
AAGGAGCTAAATTGCAGATGGAAGGTTGTATCACAATGGGATTAGGTTATGCGCTGACAGAAGAGATCCATTTTAAGGGCGGCAAAATTTCTGACCTGCAGTTCAGTACGTATCAAATACCTCTTTTCTCGTGGCTGCCGAAAATAGAAACAGTTCTAATAAAAGCGGAGGACTCTCCTGCCCAGGGGGGTGGGGAACCGGCGATTATTTGCATGGGCGGTGTT
>WVZO01000359.1 GCA_011772425.1 Candidatus Aminicenantota bacterium | reverse complement strand
TTCATTCCAGGGTTTGATGAATCAAACCCCTACTATCAATTTCATATCAATTTTTTCTTCGCGTCCCTTTGCGTTCTTCGCGGCTTATTTTCATGGTAGGCCAATTTATTTCCTGCTTTTAATTTTCTACACTCTATGTTAAAATAACTCAATATTTAAAGCCCCGGTAATAGGATGAGCAAAGGTAAATGAATAACAAACAAGATTATTTTCTAACGTTGAGTTTCGAACGGGGCACGTTACTGCTGCAAACGGCTAATGATACTCAACCACCTCTTGATAACGTTTTTAAAGGTATTCCTATTTCCTATGATCAACGGGTTTTAAAATGGCGCTGCGATGCTATCCATTACCCGGCACTGCGAGAACAAGCGTTTAGATTGGGCTTTCAATTGAATGATACAGTGGCGGAATGGGAAGACGTTGAATGGCTGAAATTGTCTCTTCCGAAGCTTCGAAATGAACAAAAAGATGCTATAAAAGGCTGGATGGAAGCGAAGCGGGGCGTTATTGTCATGCCCACGGGAACCGGCAAAACCGAAGTTGCTCTTGCCATCATGCGGGAACTGGGTGTATCCACCCTGGTGGTATCGCCGGTGCGGGACTTGATGTACCAGTGGCAGCGCCGAATCCTTAGAGGTCTGGGGTATGATGCGGGAATCATTGGCGACAACACCTTTAACGTGCGGCCGGTTTCAGTGACTACCTACCACAGTGCCTGCATTCACATGGAAACCCTGGGGGCCAAATTTAAGTTAATCATCTTTGACGAGTGTCATCATCTGCCGGGGAAACTTCGCCGGGAGGCTGCATTGATGAGTGCTGCGCCTTTTCGGATGGGGCTTACCGCCACACCGGAGCGTTCCGATGGACTCCAGGCCGACCTTGAGCACTTAATTGGTCCGGTTGTCTTTGATATACCGATATCGGCGGTTCGTGGAGACGTGCTGGCCGATTACGATATTTTTCGCATCCCGGTGTATCTCACGCCGGATGAACAAGAACACTATAACACCAGCGCCAGGCGTATACGCGAATACATGAAAAAACGAAAGGAAGACGATGCGTCTTTGGACTGGAAGGATGTGATGGCTGAGACCGGCAGGGACCCGGAAGCCCGCGCCGCCCAGCAAGCGTTTTATTTCATGAAATCCATCCAGGACCGTGCCTTTGAGAAATTTCGCGTACTGGAAGATATTTTCCGTCTTCATATTGGTTCGCCGGTTATCATATTCACGGGTTCCAATGTCATGGCCCGCGATATTTCCCGGCGTTTTCTCATTCCCTGTTTGTTGAACCACTGCGGCAAAAAAGAGCGTCTTGATATTCTCGATGGTCTCCGGGACGGGATTTATCCGGCACTGGTGGCCAACCAGGTGTTAGACGAGGGAGTGGATTTGCCGGAAGCCAAAGTGGCGGTGGTAGTGGGTGGTCAGGCATCCACGCGACAGGCCAAGCAGCGGCTGGGGCGTATTCTCCGCAAATCCGGTAACAAACGCGGCATCCTTTACGAAATCGTTTGTGAAGCCACCGGTGAAGTGGATCGATCAAGGCAGCGCAGGAGGTCCGATGCTTACAAAGGAACTCGGCATCGCAAAATTTGACAAAAACAGGATCATCCCGGACCGCCTCTTAAAAAAGTCCCATGCCCATTACCTGCAATATGCGGAACGGATGCTGGAGGTATACCGGCAGGGCATCGGCAAAACCCGGAATGAACTTCATCGTGCTGCCCGTAAGATTTTCCAGGGTGAACCGGACTGCCCGTATCGGCGAATCGATGCTTTTTGTAAACTCCTGGACGATGTCAGTGTGTATTACCGTGACATAAAGGGAAAAGCGGAAAACTTAAGAAAAAAAGTGTTTCGTCTGGCTGCCCAATATCATCCTCTTGTTTCTTCTGTGGACCGGTTCTTCGAACACGGCGAAAAGGACATAAAACGCATTATTTCCGCTAAACTAAAAAAAGAATGGGAGAAAATCGACCGGGACTTGTTTGCTGATGTGCCGGAATATCACCGGCTCAAAGAGTTCCAGGGGTATCCTGATGCACCGGGTCTTTTATCCCGTTACAATGTGGCCCAGGTGCAGGTGGTGTTGTACAGGGCAGAGAGGATGACTGTTTGGGTCAGCCGTGATTTAAAGACCATTTTGCGGTATGCCAAGCTTGCCCGTTTGCTGCATACTATTTATCATGAAGGAGAGGGGCATTACCGGATTCATTTTGACGGGCCGGCGTCTTTGCTGCGGGAGACGCGGCGTTACGGGGTTAACCTGGCTAAATTTCTGCCTGCTCTGGTAGCTTGCGACGATTGGCGTTTGCATGCCCGTATCCTGACAAGGCGGCGGGGGTACTGGGTTTCTCTGCAATTATCTTCAAAAGATGGGCTTAACAGTCATCTTCCTTCTCCTGGAGAGTTTGATTCCAGTATTGAAGAAAACTTTGCTGTCAAGTGGGGAGATGGGAAACGAAACGGTTGGGTGTTGGAACGGGAAAGTGAATTACTGCATCATGGGCAAAAGGTTTTTTTCCCGGATTTTGTGCTGCGTCATGAAGATGGCCGGGTCGTGTACCTGGAGATTGTTGGGTACTGGACGCCGGAATATTTGAAAGCCAAATTGGAAACGCTGCAATTATTTAAGGGCTGTGATATCCTGGTAGCGATTGGTGAGCGTGTGGCTCAGGATGTACCTGGTGAGCTTCCTGTCAAAACCATCCGTTTTAAATCTGTCTTGCATCTCAAAGATGTTCTTGAGAGTTTAGAAAATTGATCTAAGAAACCGGTTTAACTATAAAACCAGACAAAAGCTTTTGCAGGGGTCCAGGGGG
>WVZO01000681.1 GCA_011772425.1 Candidatus Aminicenantota bacterium | reverse complement strand
ATGCCCGCAGAGGGTTGAATATTAAGCTGATTTCATATACTATAGTAAATCAACCAAACGAAATATGAATCGGAGGTGACTAATGGAACTTAATATTAAAGGTAAGGTAGCAGTGGTAACCGCTTCCAGTAAAGGACTGGGCCGGGCAGCAGCCGAAGCCCTGGCCGCAGAAGGCGTGAACCTGGCAATATGTTCACGAGATAAAGACAGGATTCAAGAAACCGCCGATGACCTACAGGCAAAATACAACGTCGATGTACTCCTTGATGTCTGCGACGTTACAGATAAATCCAGCATTGAATCCTTTAAAAACAAAGTTATCGACCATTTTAAAACCTGCCATATCCTCTTCACCAACGCCGGCGGCCCTCCCCCGGGAAAAGTGGAAGATTTTAAAGGTGAAGATTTTAAACAAGCCCTGGACTTGAATCTACTCAGCACCATCAACCTGGTGTATGCTTTTTTGCCTTTCATGAAAAATCAAAGATGGGGCCGCATCCTGGCTTCCACTTCCATTACCGTTAAACAGCCGATCCCAACCCTGGCCCTCTCCAATGTCTCACGGGTAGGGGTAGTGGCATTTATCAAAAGCCTTGCCCTGGAAATGGCACCATTTAATGTGACCGCCAATACCCTGGCTCCCGGTTACATCATGACCGAACGGGTGGACGATCTCCTGAAAAACCAGGCAAAAACCGAAAACATTTCTTACGAAGATGCCCTGGAACGGCTGATTCAAAAAATTCCTGTTAAAACCATTGGTAAGCCGGAAGATTTCGGTGCATTGGCAGCCTTCCTGGCTTCGGAACAGGCCGCTTATATTACCGGTGAAACCATCCTGATAGACGGCGGCTTGTACAACGGTTTGATGTAGAACGATAATTGTCAATAATCAATTGTTAATTATTAATTGTTAATGAGAAGCGGGCAACGGGGATCGAACCCGCGACATTCAGCTTGGGAAGCTGACACTCTACCATCTGAGTTACGCCCGCTTGCAAACTTACAGGGCATTATTATTTTAAAAAAAATCCTTTTGAAATCAATAGGAAAGAGGGAAATTTGTGTATAAAATGAAAAGGCAGGTGGAAAACTCGAGCGCCGCGCCGCGGTCTCAACCAAAGTCCACCTGCCCGACCGGAATCTTTTTGCGGTGTCAACCACCAGGTGTTACACAAACACCACTATAAAGTATATTTAATTTTTCCAAAAATTCAATTTTTTGAATAAAAAATTTAAAATTAATTTTAAACGATTTGATTTTTAAGCGATGATCTTCTTCTCTTTCAGGTAATCGATGACCATCCTAACTTCTTCTTCGATGGTCATGGTATCGGCGTCCAGGACAATCTCAGGTTTCAGTGGTTCTTCATAGGGGGCGGAGATCCCGGTAAATTCTTTGATTACTCCGTTTTTGGCTTTCTGATAAAGGCCTTTGGGGTCCCGTTTTTCACAGATATCAATGGAAGCTTTCACATATATTTCCACAAACCTGCCGTCTCCCAGCAGTTCCCTGGCAGCATCCCTGTCCTTTCGGTAGGGAGATATAAATGCGGTAGTGGTGATTAGGCCGGCGTCGGCGAAAAGGTTACCCACCTCGGAGATCCGCCGGATATTCTCTTCCCTGTCTTCGGGGGAAAATCCCAGGTTTTTGTTGAGCCCGTGGCGGATGTTGTCACCGTCCAGCACATAGGTAAGTTTTCCTATTTGGTGCAGTTGGTAAGTGACCTCGTTGGCCACAGTTGATTTTCCACTGGCTGAAAGCCCGGTAAACCAGAGCAGTACGCCTTTCTGATTAAGCAGTGCTTCCCGGTCTTCACGAGCGATTTTGTGTTCATGCCAGGTGATGTTGGTTGCTTTTTGTTCAGCCATGTCTATCTTTTACCTCCAATTTTGCGTTTTCTGTTTTTCATTTCCATTTATGGATTTTAAAATTCGAAATGTGACGTCCTAAATAGCAAATACCAAATTCTAAGGTATACCATATCAAATTATCGAGAAGAATGCAAGGCAATTTCAGCCAACAAATCCAATTTTACCCCGAAGAACCGCGAATAGAACAAAGAAATCAAAAAAAGGTTTTTTACCCCATTCACCATTTGACTAAAGGATGATATTCTGCTATAACTGCTGTATGAAAATACGAATAAGGACATATCTTATACTGGTTTTGCTTTTTTTGTTTGTGGCGGGCAATGGGGAAGTGAACGTTTACGTCTGCGCATTCCCCCAAAATGCTGGGCCTGATGAGGAAACCGTCGATGTATGGCAGCAGCAACTGAAAAAGTACGCGGAGATTTATTCATTAATTAAGACCTATTACCCGGAACCCTATAACAAAGAAAAATTATTCTTTTCTTCCATTAGCGGTTTTTTACGCATGCTGGACCCACACTCCTATTTCCTGGACCCGGTGTCGGTGCGATCACTGAATGAAGACCAACAAGGGAATTATTACGGCATCGGCATACGCATCACCAAATACGAAGACCGCCTCACCGTGATTGCCCCAATAGCAGGAACCCCTGCCTATAAACTGGGGATCATGGCCGGTGACGTGATCGCGGAAATCGAAGGAAAAGATACCAGGAACTTCTCCCTGGATGAAGCCATGAGAATGCTGAGGGGCGCCAAAGGCACCGAAGTAAATATTAAAGTTAGAAGAGAAGGAATCCCAGCACTCATTCCCTTTCGAATCAAACGGGCCGAAATCCCCCTGAATTCCGTCTCCTATTCCCTTGCCCTCCCGGATGAACCGGGAATCGGCTACATCAGTATACGCACCTTCGGCAACACCACAGCAAGGGAATTAAAAGAAAACATTGAACAATTAAGGCAAAAAAATAAAATAAAAGCACTGATCCTTGACCTCCGGGGTAATGCAGGTGGATCATTGAGAGCAGCTGTTGACATTTCTGATCTTTTCCTACGCAAAGGTAAGGTGATCGTTTCTGTCCAGGGTAGAGCCTACAAGCAAATATTTATTGCCAAAAAAAATGGGCAATACGAAGATTTACCTGCAGCGGTTTTAATCAACAGGGGAAGTGCCAGCGCTTCTGAGATCGTGGCCTCTGCATTCCAGCACCACAAACGGGCCAAAATCATCGGCTCCAGGTCCTGGGGCAAAGGACTGGTACAAACCGTCAACCGATTATCCCTGAATACCTCCCTGGCCTTAACCACAGCCAAATACTATACCCCTGACAATAGATGCATACAGCGAGAATTTGACGAACGAGACGATTATTTCTTCTTCTTAAACAATAAAAATTACGATACGGACCACTCCATTGAAGGGGGAGTGATACCGGATATTTATATCAAACCGGACATCCACCCGGAACCCATCTTCAACCTTATCTATAGGGGAATCTTTTTTAAATTTGCCCGGCATCTGGCCAACAGCAATCCGACAATTACCACCGAGTTTAAGGCCAATCACAAAATCATAAAAAAATTCCGGGAGTTCCTGGATAAAAATAAAATAACCTATGACGCAAATGCCTTTAAGAAGTATCCCAAATCCATCCAAAGGGAAATCGAACGAGAGGTGATGGCACATAAGTTTTCACCCACAGAGGGGGTGAAAGTGTTCCTTAAATCAGACAAGGTCACCCAAACAGCTATAAATATATTAAAAAATTTTTTAAAAAAATTGAAAAAAAAATAGGAATAGTGATATAATTTAGGTATGATAATACAGTGTCCCAATTGCAATGCAAAATATAACGTGCCCAGTGAGAAAATAAAAAAAAGGAGAAAACTCAAGTGTTCATCCTGCTATGTGATTTTTTCGATTAAAGGAGAAGAGGAAGAGTCCGCCAGTGAAAAAGATACCGCTAAAATCATTAGACATGAGGTGGACAATTCACTATGGACAGATGAAAACTTAAAACTGCCGGAGGACAGCAAAATATCATTGGCCATAATCAAAGGGGCCAGGGCAGGCTATATCTATCACCTGGAAAAACCTTATGTGTTAATCGGGCGGGGCAAAGTGGATTTAATTATCCCCGATAAAGAAATATCCCGGAAACATGTGGCAGTGGAAGTCAGAAACGATAAAATCTTCCTCAGGGATTTGGGCAGCACCAACGGCACCATTATCAACAACGAAAAAGTATCTATCACAGAAATTACAGACCAGGTGGAATTTAAAATCGGCCAAACCACATTGATGCTGATTACAACCCCTATAAATATGGATAAATAATATAAGAAGTAGGAAGTAGGAAGTAGGAAGTAGGAAGTAGGAAGTAGGAAGTAGGAAGTAAGAAGTAAGAAGTAAGAAGTATAAGAATTAAGGTAAATTTTGGCGTGTGGCGTACAGTAAAACTTTTCGTTATCTTAGTGGTGTCATCCATTGTCTTTAATTACTTTGTTGAAATCTTAATATTCCTGGTCAATCCTCATATTTGCATTACCAGCCAGGAGTTTCTACTCCTGTTTATCCACCTGTATCTTTTTTACGGGCCGTTGTGGTTTATATCTGCGGGTATTGTCTTTGTTGTCATCCAATTTTTTTCTGAAAAAAAATATCCCATTGGAATTTTTGATCCACCGACGTTGACGTACTTCCTGGCATTTACTGTATTGGTTATTTCTTTCATCTTATATTTGAACTACGATTATTACTTTTCATTTTTTGCAGGGCCGGCAAAATTCAATTTTATACGAGTGCTTTTGATCAACCTAGCGCTGGTTATCACCGGCATTGTGTTTATGTTTTTCAAAAAGGTAAACCGGAAATGGATTCAATTGCTTTTTTTCTTCTTATTGGTGTTTAATCTATTCCATTCGTATAATTCAGTCAGCACGTGTAATCACAGCCGCCCATATCCCGAACCTAAAGGGAAAAAAATGCTTCCCCGGCAAATTGATCCCGAAAAATATCCCACCAGGAAAATCCGGATTGTCTTGATGGATGGTATTTCCTTGAGTTTAATCAAGTCGTTGACCTCTGAGCATAAGTTGTTGAATTTCAATGAGATCATCAAAAAAGGAGTCAGTGGGAGGATCGAGTCCTTCACACCTAACCTGGATTTATCAATGCTTAATGCGGCGTTAACCGGCCGCCTTCCCTCTCAATTTTCACTGCATTCCCACGAGAAATTTAAATTCCCGGATATGGAACATGAATTCGATGTGCGGCCGAGATTTATATTTTTCAGGAAATCACCGGCCATCAACACCACCTCGTTTTATAAACGAATTGATAACCATTTCCTGGACAATATTTGTGTACATTACGAAAACGATAAGCGCAGGACATTCCGCTTATTCCGACCTGTTCGTATCCAAACCTACTCGGAACGATCATTACACAAAAATAGCCGCTTCGTCCTGCGTTTCCCGGGTTTACTCCAAGAAAAAAACGGCAGGGATGAAAAATACGAAATCTTAAAAAAGTGCTTCTTTCTTGACGATTACTTGAAAAACATGATCCCTGATTTGAAGGACACAAATATTTACTATTCTGTCAACTGGCTGCCAGGCCTGGGAGTGGTTAGTAAATATTTTTATCAATACCACATGCCCCAGGTTTTTGGCAACATTTCCCCGGATGACATTAAAATAAAAAAATACGGTAGGATGGTGGAAAAATATCACGAATACTATGATTCTATTATTGGAAATTTAATGAGTACCACAGGGGAGAATGAATTACTGGTCATCTTGAGTTTTTATGAGTATGAGCCCTTGCCGGTATGGCGACGGATACTGGTCCATTTATTTACAAAAAAAGATATCTATGTCTTTAAATCCCTTAACACCAAGGGTACCATTCTTTTGTATGAAAAGAATGCCCTTAAACAAGGATATCCGTTGAAAACCATTTCAATTTTCGATATATATCCCACCCTGATCTATTACGCCGGGTTCCAGTTATCCAGGGATTTGCAGGGTGAAGTTTTAAAAGAAATGTTTACCGATGAATTTCTACTCAACAATCCCATCGATATTAACACCAATTCCAGGTACAACCTTTATAATACTTATCCAAAATAAGTTTTAGCATTTACTCCATTACTCCAAATTCAAAATTGCTGGGGTTGACTATTGAAAGTTAGACGGTTTTTATTTATAATGATGCCCTGATAAAGATGAAAATTAAAAAATATATAATACGTTTACTACTTTTAACCTTTTTGATCTATATGCCTTACTGCAGCAGCAAATTAACCGTGGTCCCGGAAATAACGTCTTCCCTTTCGGATATAGACGTATTGGACCTGACAGAGAAACAAATTACAGAAACCATTATTAAAAAAGATTCGGGTGTGGTATTTATCACCACAAAAGGAGAAATATTCCGTTGGCATGCTGAAAAACGCATGAAAGATTTTTTGTACAACCTCAACCGGGATATCCTCCCGGATGTTTTCCACCAGGGGGATTACCTGGTTCTAAAGGAGCAGGGCTCGGCCCCGGGTTCGAGCCCACCCGGTACTGTTACCCATACTATATTCGATCTCAAGGGGATGAAAGAATCTGCCGTACTGAAATCCAATAAGATAAAAAAAATCCTGGGGCTGAATCGATCGTGTCTTGTTTATTTATCCTTCGCTAATGAGCTCGCTGCCCTGGATTATCGTTCAAATAAACCATTGACTGCCAAGAAATTAAGAAAGAAAGAGACGGTGTATAATGGTGAATGGAAGGAGAATAGAATTTTCGTTTTAACCACCAACCATCTTTACATCTACGATCAGCCCCGGAATACCTTAGAAACCATAAAACTCGAACACAAAGCGGTTTCTGATTTTCTCCTGGCGGGAGGCTGGATGTACTACGGGTCTGATCAACGGGAGTTGGTGCAATTCTCTGTCAACGCCCGTAAAAGCCGGTGGAGATTCAAAATTGGCGATGTATTGAAAATGAAACCCTCTGAAATAGGACCTTATATTGCCATTGTGCCGGAGGATAATAATATTTATTTTTTCAATAAAAACGGCACTCTCTACTGGTGGCAGAAATTGGATTCTACCCTTCGCCGACCGCCAAAGGCAATGAAAGAGAACGTGGCTGCATTCTTATGGGATAACAACGTTAAATTCTTAAATTACAAAAAGAAAGAAGTGATTACCTATCCGTTAGGTCGTCCTGTTGTAAGCAATCCGGTCCATATCGATGATTATATCTATATTGTATCGGAGGATGAAGTCATCGAGAGGGAGGAAAGCCAGGAGCCCCCGTACCGCCGCCTGTCAAAGATAGGGAATCATTACGGGGTAGAGATCAAAGCCGATCCCAAATATGTCAAGCCCCTGGGCAAATCAATCCGGTTTGATCTGGAACCCGTCAACCTCGTGGAACCCGGTTACAAGATAAAGATCATTAAAACTCAATGGGAAAACCAAACCAGGCCGGTTGTTTTTGAAAAGCAAATCTCCGTTGATGATATACCCTCGTTTGTATGGATGCCGGAGGAGCCGGTAGAATACAAGTTGATCATCGAGATAGAGGCAAAAAATAAAAAGGGGGTAATAGTTGAACAGACCTTTAAACCCGTTGATATTGAGAAGATTTTGAAGAACTATTACTATGACATTCAAACCAAATACAGCTTCAATTTTTTTAACTAGTTAGGTGATGGAATTCGAAGATTTAAAAAAATTCCTGGAAGCGAGAGGGATTGAACATCACCTTGACACCAGCATCAAGCCATATCTTACCATGGCTGTTGGTGGAAACGTTGGCATGATTGTGGTGATTGAGAGGTATTCTCATTTAAAGGAGTTGCTCATTTATCTTCATAATCACAGCGGTAGGTACCCATTTTTATTGTTGGGGGGCGGGAGTAATGTGATATTTCCCGATGAGTATTCCCGGTTGGTGGTTATTATTAACCAGACCTCCGATATTGCCAGGGGAGAAGATCATATACTTCGAGTGAATTCCGGGGTTCTTATCAGCGATTTGATGGAGTGGAATATCCGCAACAATATTGGGGGTATGGATTTCCTGGCAGGTATTCCCGGCACTGTTGGCGGCGCAGCAGCTGTCAATGCCGGTGCCTTTGGTCAGTCCATTTCAGCCATCCTGGAAAAGGCAGAAATCGTAACCCGGGATGGCGAAGTTAAAATGGTTGATAACCGGTACTTTCGCTTTACCTACCGCAATTCAATCTTTAAATACGGTAAAGAGGTTATTTTGAATATTTTTCTTAAATATAGTGATATGGAGAGTGCTGCGGTTAAAGAAGCTATAGAAGAAAAGCTCATTTATCGAAAAGAGAATCATCCTTGTTCCAGTCATCGTTCTGCCGGGTGTTTTTTTAAGAACCCTATTATAAATGGTAAAAAAACATCTGCCGGTCAGTTGATTGAGCAATTGGGATTTAAAGGAATGATCTTTAAGCGGCTGCGAATATCAAAGGATCATGCCAATTTTGTCATTAACAGTGGCGGGGCCAGTTTTGAGGACATTAAAGCCCTTGAGAACCAGGTTGTTGGCAGAGCCTTCCAGGAAAGGGGTATCAAACTGGAACGGGAAGTGATTTACATCTCCCCGGAAGGTAAGAAATATTAAATTAAACGACTGATTCCATTATTCCATCAAATCGGATATAATGGATGATGCCAAAAAACAAAAAACGGTTGATATTCATTTTTTTGGATGGTGTCGGGGTAGGAGATCCCTCAGATAAAAATCCCTTTTATGCGGCAAAAACGGAATTTCTTCCCTTTTATGATGGTAACCTTTGCCTGCCGGACGGTACGCCGATAAAAAAAATCGACCCGCTGCTGGATGTTGACGGAATTCCCCAAAGCGCTTCCGGACAGGCCGCCTTATATACCGGTGAAAATGTCCCTAAACTCTTAGGCCAACATAAAGGCAGCTACCCAAACCGGTTGATGCGGAAAGTGATCAAAGAAAAAAACATCCTATCCCGTTTAAAAAATAAAGGACTCAAGGCCGTGTTTCTCAATGTCTACCCGGTTTATACCCGTTTTTTCACAGACCAGCATATTCAAATCCGGTCCTCCGGTGAATTTCATTTTTCCCCTGAATTTCCCCAGCAATTCAAACGACGTCTATCCGTCACCACCTGTATGATCATTTCTGCCGGGCAGGTTCCTTTTAATGAAAAAGATATCCTGGCAGAGCGGGCCATTTTCCAGGAATTTTCCAATCGCTGGTTAAATGAAAAAGGACTGCCGCTGCCGGAGTTCAGCCCTGAAAAAGCAGCGGAGATTATTTACAACACTTCCCGGCATTATGAATTCATTCTTTATGAATTTTTTCAAACCGATTTATACGCCCACCGCCGCAGTTTCGATGACCAGGTCCAGTTGGTTAACGATTTAAACCGTCTCGTCAAAAAATTACTCTCCTTATTGAATCTTCAAACCGATACCTTGCTGCTCACCAGTGATCACGGCAACCTGGAAGATTCATCCGTCCGCACCCATACCCTGAACCCGGTTCCCCTGATAGTATGGGGCAATCAAGGCGATGAATTGAGAGATGGTATCCACGCCCTCACCGACGTTACCCCCACGATATTAACGTTTTTGGGGACGGCGTCCCATAAGCGCTAACTTAATGATAACATCAGAATAATAAAGGCCATTGTTTTTTTTAATAAAAAGTTTTGCGGGGGATTCCAAAGGGGGCGGTTTTTCAAAAGAGCCCTCTTTGGCCGCCGGAGGCATAGGAGTTGCAGGATGGGCAGGCTTAATGTTTTTTGAGCTAACAGATATTACTGCCCATCCTGAAGATAAAAATATGGGCCAGTAGATCCGCACGGAGGGCAGAATTTTTTTATAGTGCCCGTGCGGTAGGAGAGGTAAGGTGCCCTGCATCCCCTTTCAGGGGAAATTCCAAGCACCAAATCCCAAATTCCAAACAACAATGTGCCCTTAGGGCAGTTAGATAACATTAACAATTAATAATTAACAATTGACAATTGACAATTATAAAGGTGCCCTGCGGGCAAGTTTAGATCGCCTGCGGCGAAAGGGCACACTTTTTTATTTCTAGACGGCTATTAACTTAGATAAGACTTTTTTCAACACCATGATAAATATCGTCGATAAGTTCCTGGTAATGAATGGTTCCTTGGTATCCCAACCGAAAGGCACACAGCCGTTACAGAAGGCAAGGAACTTGAACGCGAGAGGATGCCGTCGATTTGAAAAGGGGTTCTATGC
>WVZO01000213.1 GCA_011772425.1 Candidatus Aminicenantota bacterium | reverse complement strand
CCGTATTTCTGGGGGTACTCCAGTGTACACTTTTGAATTAGAACAGCCACCGGGTTGTAATCGTTGGAATAAGTTTCGCAGCCCAATCGCAGGGCTTCCAGGGGGATGGCACCGCCGCCGGCAAAAGGGTCCAATACCCGGGGCGGCCTGCCGTTGTTTGCTTCCAGAATTTCTTTTCGCGCCTTTTCAATCAAATCCTTATCCAGGGAATTCTCCCATTTGCAAAATTCAGCAATAAATTTCTTTTTTTGCTCCAATTCCTCTTCGGTTTCGGGGGCGGGAATTAAGGCGGCGTAATTGGTGGCCCTGGACGAGGCCAACGGCCTGCGGGCCCACCAGATATGCAGAGTCGATATATGCCCATGGCGCACATTCTTCTCTTTGGCGGATTCGATACTAACTTCTTTAACGGGAAAGGTCTCTTCAATCAACCGCTTATCTTTTGCCATTCTAAACCGGTTCTCCTTTTTCTTTTAACTGGCGGTAAGGAATCACATACCGTACTACTCCTATTACCATGTTGGGGTCCAGGTTATTGGCCGGGTCCCGGATGATACTAAGTTGCGGATTAACTGCCGCATCCATGACTATATATAGGAAATAATCCTCACGGAACCGGTGGGCTTTGAACCACTCGTTCCGGGTCAACGGCACCCCACCCCTGTGGGAACGGGCTTTTACTTCAATATACCTGACATTCCCTTCCTTATCGACGGAACGAATATCAAACCCCAGGTTTTCCCTGGAAACATTTTCAGGAAATCGCCCATTATCCTTTTCATATTTCCATGCCACTTGCATACCGATTTGTTCGATTTCCGGGTCGGTTTTCATATCCTCATCGGTAACAACCCCGGGCACCACCCGGATGAATCCCATAAAACGCGGCATGCTCATCAACAGGGTCTTTTCCTTAGAAATTTTCTCCCTTAACTCTTTGAGGGAGAATTCATACTCCCGTTTTCGTTCCTCTTTATTGCGGATAACAAGATCGACATTCTCACCGGATTCCTTTCGTGTAAAAAGATCGATAATTTCTTTATCCAGGTCCATGATCAGGTGATTCTCCAGTGAACGGACACCATATTTTTCCTTGATTTCAGCCTGACGGTTTCTTTTTTTTTGCAGTTCTTTCTCGTATTTTTCCAGCGACTTAATGGCCAGGGGGCTGATCTGTTCTTTGAAGTTTTCAACCCGGTTGTTATATAATGTCTCGCCTTTTTCTTCCAGGTCCCAGATAAAGGAAGCCGGGATGGGTTCGGGTTTCATATTTTTATCATCGATGTAAAAACTGAACAGCCGTTTCCCGGCGGTTTGGCCGGTACCATCCTTGATTTCGCCTTCATAAAAAAGGATGTACCCGTCGAGGAATCCATCCGGGTCGGTAAACACTGCACCGTTAAGTAAGGCATGGGTGAAATGTGTTTCAATATATTCGAGGACAGCTTCAAAAAGGGGATGCCCAAAAGAAATAAACTCAGTTTCAGGGTGTTTAAAGGCAATCTCTTTATCAAAAGTGGCTTTGGGATATCGCTTAATCAAACTTCCATGGGTTTTTCGAAAGAGGTCGTTTTCGGCAATTTTTTGAATGTCGAAAGGAATGGATTCGATGGATAAAAATCCATCATGACGGACTTTGTATTTCCCCTGCAATTTATCAAAAGCCTTTTTAAAGAAGTTTTCCGTATATTCGGGTATGAGACGGTGTTCCCTGGCTTTCTGCGCCATTTCCTTAATATGGGTATAATCGATGATATGGGTGGCCAGGCTTTCGCCCAGGTTCTCTTTTACCTGGCGGATATATTCCTCATCGATAACAATGTCGATTTCTTTCAAGATTTCATCTTTACTCCTGGCATTGGCGGCCGCCTGCATTAACAACTGGGGCAAATTCACATTAAACAGTAGATCGCTTATAACATCGAAAACCCGATCATCCCCTAATTCTCCCCTGATTTCCTCCAGTTTTTTAAAAAGTGCCGCCAGCACCTCACCTTCCCTTGTATCTATCGCGACCAGGTTAAAAATAAACACTTCCTTTTGCTGGCCGTAGCGGTGGATTCGTCCCATGCGCTGCTCCAGGCGGTTGGGGTTCCAGGGAATATCGTAGTTGATCATCATGTGACAGAATTGCAAATTGATACCTTCTCCCGCTGCTTCGGTGGCAATCAACAAATCCGCTTCATTTCTAAATATAGATTCCGCCTTGATACGCTCCAAGAGTTTCATACCGCCGTGAATCACGGTGGTGCTGTACCCCCAGTCCCCGGCCTTTTTTTCCAGGTATTCCAGTGTATCGCGGGATTCGGTAAAGATAAGAATCCGTTTGTCTTTGGTATCAGAGAATTTGTTGTGCAATTCCCGGAGCGACTGTTTGAGCTGCCTTAATTTTAACTCTGCTTCGCTGTTGATTATCTCTTTTGCCATATCGATCAACCGTTCCAGGGTGTCGATCTCCCGTTTCAGTTCTTCCCTGTTTTCAGCCATACTCAGGACTTCCCAGAGCCTTTCCAGTTTCCATCGTTCTTCTTCGCTCATATCTTCGGCGTTATCCTGGTCGAAAGAATCCTCATCGTATTTTACCAGGGCCGGGATTCCTTTTTCCAGTAGTTCTTCCAGTCGTTTTTTCCGCCTTTTAAGGGATTGCAGTAGTGCATATGTACTGGAAGCGAGGCGTCGCTGTAGAATGGTTAATGCAAACCCGATATTTCGATTGGTATGCTTTTGCAAGGCTTTTCCGTATTGTTCATGCACATATTTTGAGAGTTCGTTGTAAAGGTCTTTTTCATGGGGAGATTTAACACCTAATTCTAAAGGTATGGTTTCCACGTATCGTGGCAAAAATAAAGGTGTGCCGTCGAAATCCTTCAGATCCTCCTTGATACGGCGGATGAACAGGGGATTGTCTTTGTTCCGGATCGATTCCTCCACCATTTCACTGGTGGCAAAGAATCCCGGTTCCAATAAATCGAGAAAAAGCCTGTAATTCTCTCGATCCCCTTTATGGGGAGTAGCCGTCAAAAAAAGCAGGTGTTGGGTTATTTTTGACAGCATTTCCCCTAACCGGTAACGGCTGGTTTTGGAGGTTTTGTCCCCATATTTATAAGCGGCCATTTTATGGGCTTCATCTACGATGACCAGGTCAAAATGGGCGGCTTCCAGTGAGGGGCGCACATCCTTTCTCTTGGAAAAATCGATAGAAGTAATCACCTGGTTTTCCCGCAGCCACACATTTTCGCCGGGAAACAGGTCAAAATACCCCCTGTCGATAACGGCAAACTTTTCTTTGAATTTCTCGGACAATTCCCGGTACCACTGGTCTTTAAGATGACCCGGCACAACGATAAGAATTCGCCTGAT
>WVZO01000042.1 GCA_011772425.1 Candidatus Aminicenantota bacterium | reverse complement strand
AGTCAAAAACGTCTCTTCCTTTTGCATGGTTGGCATTTTCTTTTTTTTAGTTTGATACACCTAATAGTAATGAATCTTTTGTTCATAAGCGCAAGTTCTTTATTTTCAATGCAATTTTAATTTATAGGAATAAAAATTCCGAACTTTAGCCGGGTGGTTTTTTACCTCCTGCCCCTGTGAAATTTAGGTTTAATTTTCACCACAGTGTTACCGACTAGCCGGTTCACATATTGATCTTCTTCCAGAAAAATCAGGTGGTATTCACCCACAAAGCCCACTCCTGTCTGCCAGTAAAAGATCCCTTTAACCGGGTCAAGGTAGGAGCCAATCGGGAGTGGTGCGAATCGGTCACCCACCACCAACCAGCCGAACAACTTTCCACTGCTGCCAAAGTGAAGCTCAATACATTCCAACTCCTTCATCTCAATTCTTATAATTCCCCGTTCTGTGGGAAAAAGCATTTCAGGTTTCCCTGAAACGGTCTCCTTATTATATCTTCTTATTATTCCCACAGGTAGTGAAGCATCTAGCACAAACTCTGGGTCCGACGTTATACGATTTTTGTTATGAACTGTAGGAGCTTCGTTATGAGCCATGCTCTGTGCTGAGTTCCGGATCATAAAATACCTGCTGCCAATACCGTCTGTATAACCGGCATCGTCCGAAACCACCCACTGGATCGTATGCAAACCATTTTCATAACCGCTGGTATCGATGTAAAAATAACCCACTGCCCCATTACTGTTGGCATAATTTGGGAATAAATTGGCAATGTCGGTCCGGTAAATGTTATAAACCGGATTCCCAAGTTTTACACCGTCAACATAAACGAAAATAGTGGAACCGTTTGTGGGAATTCTGTTGGGCTGCGGGGTTAACACCCAGCCCCAGTTGATGTAATTGCTCCCGGATGCAGTACCGCCCTGGGCCGGCGTATCAATAGAACCAAAGGGATTCACCGCGTTGGCATTATCGCATTCGATGGTCTTTGTTCCCAGGATGACTATATTCCCTTCCTTATCCGTGGCCCTTGCGTAAATGGTAAAAGTCCCATTGCCTTGATTGGGCAGGCAATTGGTCAACATCAGGTAACCCCATCCGGCACTGTAACACCTGGGGTAATTGGAATAAGCCTGTTCTACATCCGGCCGTGCGCCTTCCACAAATATGGCATCACCGATATAAACAAAATTAAAACCCTCCTTGCGATAGATTTTAACATTCTCTACCTCAATATCATCCAGGGCCCATCCGGTTACAGGGACACTGCCGCTCACAACGGAACTATCGGTAGGGGTCTCAAAAAAACCAAAAGGCACACTTGTTTCACCGGAATCATCGATAATAAATGTAATATAAACCCTTTGGGGAGAATTTACGGCATTGGGAGCAGAAATCGTAATCTCACCGAAATAGACTCCCGCCAGAAGACCCAGACCATTAACCGATATCTCCACCTCTCCAAAATCAGTTCCTGTTTCCGGGCTGCATATTAGCCATGAAGCATTATCGCTGACAGTCCAGTCCAGGGTACTCTCACCACTATTGCCGATAAAAAGAACCTGGGGGCCGGTTGATATCCCTGAACGATTACATCCGAAATTGAATTGATTTCGACTTAACGCGATTCCGGCTAACGTCCGGTATACTACAGATGTTGTATGATTCTCATCCATAGTCACCTGGATAGTCCGGCTAANNTTCCCTTCCATAGTCACCTGGATAGTCCGGCTAAAATTATCATTACCGTCGATTGTCCATTTATGAAAAATCCTATCGTTGAATGTTTCCGGTGCGGTTAATGTAACTGTTTTACCGATATCGTAAATTCTTGTAAAATCCGTGTTCCCATTTCCATTGCCATTATTGTCATTGGGACTCACTGTAATCGGTACGCCGGTATTGGGAGTCGATTGAACCGTTAACGTTCCGGTTGGAGTCACTACCTGGTATACTGCTTTAACCGCATGATTCCCTTCCATAGTCACCTGGATAGTCCGGCTAAAATTATCATTACCGTCGATTGTCCATTTTTGAAAAATCCTATTGTTGAATGTTTCCGGTGCGGTTAATGTAACCACTGTACCGGTATTGTAAGTCCTGGTAAAGTTGGTGTTCCCATTTCCATTGCCATTATTATCATTGGGACTCACTGTAATCGGTACGCTGGTATCGGGAGTCGATTGAACCGTTAACGTACCGGTGGGTGGCGTTGCCTGGTATACTGCTGTGGCTGTAAAGTCGCTGTCCATTGTTACCTCTATGCTTTGATTAAAATTGTCCTCATCATCGATTGTCCATTTGTGAAAAACTTTATCGTTAAATATTTCAGGTGCTGAGAGGGTGACGATAGTACCCCCATTGTAGTTCCTGGTAAAATCCGTATAACCGTTGCCATTGCCATTAATGTCAATAGGACTCACCGTGATAGGAACTGCGGTGGCCGAGATTGACTGGATTGTTAACACCCTGACAAAAGAAAACCGGGATACAAAAGCATCCTTTGCACTATTAAGCGAAGATTGAAATGGATTCTTAACAGGGAAATCAGAACTCCCGGTTACACCTGTGATACAAAAATTATCGGAACCATTGATGGCAATACTGTGTATTTTTTCAAAGCCGGAACCTCCCAAAAAAGTTGAATACATAAGTTCCGAACCATCCCGGGCCAATACGGTTGCAAATGCGTCTTGGCCCCCGGAATATGATGACTGATAAGGGTCCCTGGTGGGAAAATTTGAACTGTTAGTCGAACCGGACACATACATATTTCCTGCGTTGTCTGTCACCATTGTTCCATTGTGCTCATGGTTCGCTCCTCCCAGGTATGTTGAATAGAGCAAATCCAGACCATCAGGAGCGAATTTGCTAATAAAAACATCTGAATTTCCTCCACTTGCCTCCTGGTATGGAGATGCGGTAGGAAAATCATTACTGTAGGTAATTCCTCCTACATAGATTGCACCTGAGCTATCTAGTCCTATACCATCAGCGTATTCACTATTACTACCTCCCAAATAAGTGGAGAAAACCAGGTCCGAACCATCAGGCTTAAATTTGCAGACAAAAGCATCAAGAGAACCACCGCCATGTGCATCCTGCCAGGCATTTTTTAAAGGGAAACTAGTACTGGTGGTCTGACCTGTTATAGAAAAATACCCTGATTCATCTACAATAATCCTCATTCCAACTTCTCTACCACCTCCTCCACCCAGGTAAGTAGCATATTTGAGTTCTGATAGATCGAAATTAAACTTGCAGATGATGACATCTTCAATCCCGACTCTTTGACTTTGGTACGGATTTTTAGTCTGAAAGTTACTGCTAAAGGAAGAGCCAGTCATAAAAACATCACCTGAACTATCTACCACCACATCATGACAATACTCTTGTTGTGAGCCGCCCACATATCTGGCTCCCAGGAATTCGCCGCTGGAGTTGAATCGGCTGACAAAACCATCCAAACTGCCCCCACCAAATCTATTAAAAGCAGGAAAATCCGAACTGCTGGTATGACCAGTTATATAAATATCACCATTGGCGGCGACAGTGATTCCAAAACCATAATCACCACCACTTCCTCCAATATAGGTGGAAAAAATATAATCCGAACCACTGGAATTGAATTTGGCAACAATTGTATCGTAACCGCCAGCGTTACTGCTTTGATAAGCATTTTTGAGGGGGAAGTCAGTGCTGTTGGTATAAACGATCATATGTATCTGTCCTGAACCGTCAATAACTGAAGCAGCATCATACGCATTACCACTTCCTCCCAGGTAAGTGGAATATTCAAATGCAATCACCGGGTCTATGATTAATTGGTAATCTTTGTTGTATTTTTTAACCCTGAATCCGTAAGTATTTTTCCCAATCATCTTAAATTCTGATTCAACTTTAACCGTTTTTCCATCTATAACCTGGTAACTGATAGGTTTTGTGTGCACCAGTTTACCGAATTTGGTTTTAATGATTAAGTTTCCCTCTTGGTCTATTCGCGTTCCCGATACCTGGTGATACTGGAAACGAATGGAGGCCGGGTCCGCACCGGGTTTCACCATCCAGTCATATTCCACCTGTTTTTCAACTCCATAAACCTTAAGATCAATGTTTTTATAAATGTTTTTGTACAGGACTGCCCTTGAAGTCTGAATACCTGTCTTCCATTTGGAGGGATCGTTTCCTTTAATATAGTTAACCCTATGTTGGGTCATTTCAAGGGGAACCATTTCAGGATTTGGATTTGAACCCGGGAAAATGAGCCGCGAGACATAACGCTTTATTTCAGGTGAGTGAGGATATTTTGGTGAGCATGGGAATTCTCCATGCTTTCCTTCTTGAGAGGGGTGCCCCGAAGGGGCGGGGTGTGTCTCAACCTGCTTAACACTGTCAAACACCAACCCATCTTTTGTCATCCACAGCGTGTACCGGGAAGTCCTGGCATAGAAAAGCGCTTTTCCATTCATATGCCCTTGATCGGGGATAAAAT
>WVZO01000633.1:365-4221 GCA_011772425.1 Candidatus Aminicenantota bacterium | reverse complement strand
AATCATTTTTCGAAGCAAAAAAATCGTACGGACACACATTTTGAAAAAAAATAAAAAGAAAAAAGGTGCCAATTTGAAGGGTAAATAATTGCACCTTTTATATTACCCGTTTGTATCCACCGGACTCTTCTACCACCACATTCTTCAAAATCAAACCCATTAACAGAGAGATAATAGAGGAAACCGAAAATTCATCCAGTTGCTCTACAAAATAATCAATGCTCTTTACCTCATTATCCTCCATTAACTCCAGTATTTGTTTTTCTTTTTTTGAAAATTCAATGGTTTCCACTTTGGTTTCTTTTGCCAGTTCAATACCGTATTCATCAAGAATATCCTTTGAACAAGCAATGAGTTTGGCACCTTGCTGGATTAAATAGTTGGTCCCCTGGCTGATGGGAGAGTCAATTCTACCGGGAAGGGCAAAAATATCTCGATTTTGTTCCAGTCCTAACCGCGCTGTAATTAAGGATCCGCTCCTAAATGCAGCTTCTGCCACCATGATCGCCTTAGAGATACCTGCAATTATACGGTTGCGGATGGGAAAATAAAAGGGCCGCGGAATGATGTCCAGGGCAAATTCAGAAATTACACAGCCGTTTTCAATGATTTGCCGGATTATTCCTATGTTTCCTTTGGGGTAGAGGTGCAGTAATCCCCCGGCATTAACCCCGATGGTATTGCCCCTTTGTTTCAGGGCAACCTTGTGGGCCATGGAATCAATACCGTAGGCCATACCGGAAACAATGGTTAAACCCGCATCACATAAGTCCGGCAGAATCTTGTTTAAACACCACCAGCCATATGAACTGCCCTTCCTGGACCCCACCACGGCAATTTTTTCGGTTTTTAAAATCTCCTTGTTCCCTATGACATAGATAAAATCCGGGGGGTCATAAATTTCTGACAATAACGGCGGGTAGTATTCATCCTCTTTAAAAATAATATCCACATTGTTTTGACAGGCTTTTCCAACTTCTTCCTCGGCAATCGCCGTATAATTGGTTTTGATGGTGCGGGCCTCTTCATCCGAGAAACCAAGGATTTTAAGTTCGGTACTGCTGCATTGGACCAGGTGCCTGGGACCGATATTTTTTTTTAATGCCCGCCGCCTGGCCTTCTGGTTGCGGTTGGTAATCAGGGTAAAAGCAATTCGCTCCAGTTGGCTGTGGTCCATATCAGGGTGAATATCAGTCATTGGTCATTGGTCATTGGTCATTAGTCATTAGTCATTAATAATTAATTGTTAATTTTTGATTCACTGAGGTGGAGGCAGAATAATGACCGGGATATCTGAACCCATCAACACCTTTTCCGAAACACTACCCAGGAAAAATTTCTCAATTCCCTTGCGATGGTGAGTAGCCATGGTAATGACATCTATTTCCCTTTTCCTGGCGATTTCAATGATCTTATGCGCCGGTTCTCCGATGTCATAGAGAATATTAGCCCTGTCGATTTCATAGTCGTACTGTTTGGCTAACCCGGTGATTTTTTTACTGACTTTGTTTATTAGCTTATCCCAATTAAACATGGGGACCCTGTAATTAAAGAACTCCGATATATGAACCACATAGAGCGCTGCATTAAACTGCCTGGAGAGCGAAATGGCATATTCCAATTCCAAAAAGGAAAATTCATGAAGATCAATGGGACAAAGAATTTTTTCGATTTTGACTTTCCGTTTGGCTTTAGGGATAACAAAGACAGGAATGTCTGAATTACGGGCCAGGCGGGAAGTGGTAGACCCGACTAAAATTTGTTCGATTTTAGAGATGCCGCGTCTACCGGCAAAAATGAGGTCAACATGATTGGCTTTCGCATAGTTGATAATCTCTTCGCTGGCAATACCTTCCTTCACCCGGGCCTCAAAATCCACCCCGGATTTTCTGCTGATGGTGAGAATTTTGGTCACCGTCTTTTTCCTGGTACTCTCAACGGCTTTTTTCAATTCATCATCCGAAAGATAAACGGCTTCATACACCCAATCGGAAAATTCGGGAAGTACGTAAAGCGCATAATTTTTGGTTCTAAGGGTGTTTGAAAAAAGTTTTAAATAAGGCAAACAAAAACGACTTTCTTTAGAAAAATCAGTGGCCCATAAAATAGTCTTGATTTTTTGGGCAGCCTCATCCTTTTTCATAATCAGTTACCCCTCACCGTTTCTTTCAAATTTTTGGCAGGAAGGAATTTAACAACTTTCCTCTCCGGTATCACCATTGATTGGTTGTCCTTTGGACTGATGACTTTTTTCTTCTTTCGGTCCACCACTTTAAAGGTCCCGAAATTGGATATCACGACTTTCTCACCACTTTCCAGACAATCAACAATGGCTTCAACAAAAAGATCGATAAAACTGTAAGCTTCAAACCGTTTGATTTCTAGCTTTCTGTAAATGCTTTCAGCGATTTCTTTTTTATTCATTCTACACTCCTGTAAAAGTATTTGATTATCATATCAAAAGCCAAATGTCAAGGGATTTTCGTTTTTTTGTGGGATTTGCAGAAATGGGCGCTTTAATGGTATGATATAGCCATGATTGCAAGATACGATATTATTGGTGACGTTCACGGCCACGCTGATATTCTCGAGAGACTCCTGGAAAAACTGGGATACGAAAAAACGAAAAAGGGTCGTGATGCATTCTATCGCCACCCGGAACGCACAGCTGTTTTCGTGGGCGATATCATTGACCGGGGCAAAGAAAATTTTAAAGCCATGGCGATTGTAAAAGCCATGGTGGATAACGGCAGCGCATTGATCATAATGGGTAACCACGAATATAATGCATTGTGTTATCATACCAGGGACAGTAATGGCTATTTTCTAAGACCCCACAACCAGAAAAATTTCATCCAGCATAAAGAAGTACTGGAGGAAATTCAGAAAAAAGGACGGCAGCAGTGGAACATTTACCTGGAGTGGTTCAGAAAGATGCCGTTGTTTTTGGAGCTGGATGGGTTTCGCGTGGTTCATGCCTGCTGGAATCAACGATGTGTAGATTTTATTAAAAATAACACCATCAGGGACAACAATGGCCGATTGACTGACCGGTTTCTGGTTCGGTCATCCCAAAAAGGAACGGCTGAGTTTCAAGTTATAGACATATTACTAAAGGGTGAGGAAATCAGGCTTCCTGCTGATCATCCCGGGATTTACGACAAGGACGGCCACCTGCGCAAAAAATTGCGGGTAAAATGGTGGATGACCCCGGAAGAACGCGCCGCAGCCCAAACCTATGAGCAGGCGGTGCGAGTGAAGGAGACAGCTTCGGCAAAAATCAAAGGTATTCATATCCCCGGGGATATTTTAAATGATATGCGCAGTCCCGATAAAATGGAGAACATAAATAATATTCCTGTTTTTTTTGGTCATTATTGGTTTAGCGGTGACCCGCAGCCGCTGACGCCGACGGCAGCCTGCCTGGATTACAGTGTGGCGCGAGGAGGGCCATTGGTATGTTACCGCTGGGACGGAGAAAAGCAGCTTATCCCAGCCAATTTTAGGGGTTTGGCAGCGCATAAATGCTAACTTAAGGATAGCATCAGATTAATAAAGGTTCTTGTTTTTTTAATAAAAAGTTTTGTGGGGGATTCCAAAGGGGGCGGTTTTTCAAAAGAGTCCCCTTTGGCCGCCGGAGGCAAAAAAATTCTTATGAGAGATCAGGATGGGCAGGCTTAACGTTTTTTGAGTTAACAGATATTACTGCCCATCCTGGAGAAAAAATGCCTGGTAGTATATCCGCACGGAGGGCAGCAGTTTTTTAAGAGTGCCCGTGCGGTACGAGAGATAAGGTGCCCTGCGGGCGATTGTTAGACGCCTGCGGCGAAAGGTTAGAAAGTTAGAGGAATAAAGT
>WVZO01000633.1:0-247 GCA_011772425.1 Candidatus Aminicenantota bacterium | reverse complement strand
TTTTTTCGGTCTAATTGTTGGCATACCCCTCCTTGTCAATTACTTCAAAGAAAAAAGAGAAGAAAGGGAAGCCGAGGAAAGAAGGGAAAGGGAGAAAAAAGAGAAGGAAGAGGAAACGATAGAGCGTATTAAAAGATATAAGAAGCTCGAAATTGACTTATCAAAAAAATTCCAGGACGATCTCATTGAATTAGGCAAAGAAAAAATAATGGTAATTCACTCAGTATTTCAGCTTGAAATGGTCAGG
>WVZO01000664.1 GCA_011772425.1 Candidatus Aminicenantota bacterium | reverse complement strand
GCGGCAATGGCAAAATATGCACTTGCTTCCGGGTTGGGAGCTCCCGGTGATATCGTAGAAACCCTGGAAGCGTTTTCCCATCGAAAAAGCAGTGGAATCTGATTTTGCCAAGCCCTTGCTGGCCATGTTGGGTGGGTTCTCTGCTCTGGTAGTATACCGGATCATTGAACGTCTTGTGGAAGCCGTGGCCTCTTTTGTCCGCGGTGATCCCCAGAAGCAATTGGAGTCGCAAACCCGGGAAATAAAAACAAAGGCCGCTGAAGATGAAGCAAAAAACCGATTCAAATTGGCTTCAGACTTGATGAAAGTGCAGGATCAAATCGGAACCGGCATGAAAACAGAAGAAATAAAGAAAAAGATCGGAGCACTCATTGGAAAATTGACGGATACAGAAGAAGACGTTGTAAGTTAAGGATTTGTGAACCACGAAGCCAGTAAGGAAATGCTCAATTAGCAGTTGGCAATTGGCAGTTGGCAAAAGAAAAATGAAAGGAGAAGCAAATGAGGTACTATTTTTCTCTTCCTTAATCTCAACCTCAACCTTAACCTGATTTCAAAAGGAGGTTTTAAAATGGCTTTAGCTGTATGTAATGGAGCCACAATGCAGTGTAGTTTTGGGGTGGCACCCAGTACGTTAATCGTGCTGCCGGAAAGTCAGACCCTGGTTTCTAACCAGCCCATGGCCACCATCATGGATAACAAACCCATAGTGAATATTCCACCGTTTGGGATGTGTAATACCATGAGTAATCCTGCTGTGGCAGCTGCAACCGCGGCAAAATTGGGGGTTTTCACCCCGGCAGCCTGCGTCCCGGTAACGTCTGCTCCATGGGTACCCGGTTCACCCACGGTTTTGGTAGCCAACAAACCGGCGTTGAATAATAGTTCAAAATTAATGTGCAATTGGGGCGGTGTGATCCAGATACTTAACCCCGGCCAGTTCCAGGCACAAGTGCCTTAGGCAGTTGGCAGTTGGCAAAGAGGAAGAGAAGAACGTCAGAAGGTCAGAGGGCAGACGGTCAGTATGTCAGTGAGTCAGTGAGTCAGTAGGACAGAAGGACAGAGGAAGCGAGGAAACGGAGAAACGGAGAAACGGAGAAACGGAGAAACGGAGAAAAGAAGAAGGTTAGAAGGTAAAATGGTTAAGAAAACAAAGATCAATCAATCCGCTTTTGTTCAGAAAAAAGAAACCAAAAGGAAAGCATCTAAGAAAAAGAATCCGAATCCTTCCCGATCTTTCGGTGCATCGATTGACCACATCCTTTATTTGCAGAAGACAATTGGCAACCAGGCGGTCCAGAGAATGATAAAATCAGGAACGTTGCAGTTAAAAGATAGTGGTATGCAAAGAGGAGATGCGTATCCCAGGGAGGTAGAGGAACTGGCTCAACGAGTTCTAAAGTCAAATTTTGAGACGCGACCACATTTATTGGATATTAAGAAACAGCCGATTCAGATGGTGCTAGATAAGAAAACGATAAGGAGGATATTAAAAGAGAAGGGATGGAAATATGGGGAATTTAAAAAAAAATACAAGAAATATGCAGATCTAGATGAGGGAGAGACGGTAGAAGGAGTAATAAGAGAAATGGATGAGGAAGGATTGAGAAGATTAATAGATAATTTGGAGAGAGGAGGGGTAATTTCGGGAGGAAAGATGATGGAGCTGATAACAACATTGGCGAGGAATCCCGGAAGTGTTGAATCAGGGATGCATCCGAAGCGACCGGCCCGTATTGGAATAGATTTACACCGTCCATTAACAGAAGACCAGGCACGGAAACAAAGACGCTTAAGATTAAATTATATATACTTAAGTTTAAATGGTGATAGTAAAGCATACATGGTGATAAAAGCAAGAAGGGACTGGATTGGAGAGCAAAAGAGACGTTTAGAGGCGAAAGGTGCGAAGGAGAGAGATTACCATGACTTTTATGGGCGTGTGGTGGGATATACAAGTGAGGAGAGAAGAATTTTCATAGAGACCTTAGGAGAAGTGGCAAACGAAGAGGCTCGGATCAAGTTAAATATTAAATAGTAAAAAAGGAAACGGATGAGAAGGGACGAAAAGGAGGAGGCCGGTGAGGCCGGTGACGGTGCGTCAAAACGTCAAAATATGAGTAAAAGGAAAAAGGAGCAAGGCCAGAAAAATTTTTTTTAACTTCGTATCCCTTCGTGTTCCTTCGTGGCTAAAAAAAATAAGGAGGAAAAAGAAAATGAGGAGCAAGCAACCATTTCTTTTGGTTATATTCATATTGGTTTTATTTATTATTCAACTTTCCGCCGATGACCGGCGCGAGATTAGTATTATGGTTGGGGCAGGAACTGCTGCTTCCAATTTCAAAGGGCTGTTTATAGATATTGGCGCGGAAATTCCCTTTGCCAAACGTTTCTATGTCCAGGGAATGCTCGATTACTACTTCAGCCCCGGGGGCAGTGAAAAACCCGATGATTCCGCCTTAGGTATCAGCCTGTACGGGGTTTTAAAAGTTCCACTGTCCGAACGATGGGGCCTCTTCATAAAAGCCGGTCCCAATTATACTATCCATAATACCACGGAAACCGCCTTTGGCGTTTCCTATCCCGTTAGAAATACCTATAAAGGAATAGGCGGTGGCCTGGGACTCCACTACCTGTTTGGCCACCGCCTGTATCTCCAGGTCGGCGGAACGGTAAAAGCCTGGTTTGGCGAAGATAATTCCACAGAGAATTATTGGATTAAAGCCTATGGCGGTTTCCGTTACCTCATAGGAGTAAAAGGAGATCAATAAAAAAAATTACAAATTCCAAATTCCAAACCACAAACAAATTCCAAATTACAATGACCAAAATTACAAACAAGAAGCCCCAGAGCATCGTATTCCCTCGTTTGTGATTTGTAATTCTTAATAATAGGAGATATAAAGATGACAGCAGGATTTGAAAGGGTAAATTTTTTCAAAGGCCTGTTCTTGCAGGCTGAAGACTGGCAGAGAGAACAGGAATACCACAAAGAAAAACGCAGGTTCCATAATAAGTATTTGCATACCCCTGGTGTGGCGTTTGGCTGCCTCAGTGATTTGAAAGTCACTGCATCAGAAGAAGGTACATCCCTTATGGTTGCGCCAGGGTATGCTATCGACGGCGAAGGAAACGACATTTACCTGTCAAAAGACAAAGAGATTAAACTACCGCCGTTGCGGTCCTTTCACCCGCCGACGACCGTCTACATTGCCGTTCGTTACAATGAGAAAGAAGTGGATATGCGAATCAATGAAGCCAATCCCCAGTATTCGGGGTATGCGTTTACAGCAGAGGGAATCGTGCTGGAAATCACTCCGGCACAACCGGATAACAACCTTCGTATTGAGTTAGCCCGTATTGAACTTTCTGAAAGTCCCGAATATATAAGGAACGCTGTCGATATAAACAACCCGGAGCATGACGAAATCGATTTAAGACACGTCCAGGGCGCTGGCGCCAGGACCGAGGCCAGGGAAAAAGAACTCACACTCTCTGACCTGGGGGTGAAAGTCCTGGATACCACGATCCAGGTACGCAGCAGTACACGGCGGCAAGAAGCCACCAATGTGCTAATCGAGAAAATGGACAAAGAGATGCCGCAGCCCATGTATGTGGTTCATGTCCACTCCATGGACAGCGCACGCATCCAATGGTGGACCGAATGCAGCCTGAATAAAGACAACGGGACCTATGAATACACGCTGTACATCAAAAACTATTCCAGCCTAACCACCCCGGTGATGTGCCGTGTATTCCGAATGAGAATATAAAACGATGAGCCACAAAGGCACTAAGTCACAGGGAAAAAGGCAAGGCGCAGGGAGCAGGGAGCAGGGAGCAGGGAGCAAAGCAAGCCTAACACTGTGCTCTACGCTCTACACTCTACGCCCTCCGCCCTTTCCTTCGTGGCTAAAAGAAAGGAGAAGAAAAATGGTTGATAAATCTTTTATGCAAAAGAAAGAAGGACACAAAAATGCAGGGAAGTCTTTTTCCAAAAAAAAGGCGAAAACCGGCGGTGCGTTTTCTGCTAACGTTAATCACATCCTGCATTTGCAGCAGACCATTGGCAACCAGGCCGTTCAACGAATGATACAAAACGGCACCTTGCCATTGAAGAGCAGCGTTATCCAGGAAGAAGCCTACAGCCAGGAAGTGAACCGCCTGGCACAATCGGTAGAACCGGCCCAACGCCAGGAAATACCCGAGGAAGAGGAATTGATGCAGGGAAAGTTTACGGCCCAGCGGCAGCCGCCTGAAGAAGAAGAGTTAATGCAAGGAAAGTTTGAAAACCCGACTCAGCGGAAAGTCGACAATACCGGTATACCGGAGGAGGTCCGGGCAAACATGGAAAATACTTTTCAAGCAAACTTTTCCGATGTCAAAGTCCACCCTGATTCTTCAAAAGCCCCGGATGTGGGGGCATTGGCCTATACACAGGGGTCGGATATCCATTTCGCACCCGGTCAGTATAAGCCGGATACCTCTTCGGGCCGGCAGTTATTGGCACATGAGTTAACCCATGTCCAACAGCAGCGGGAAGGAAAAGTCAAACCCACTACCGAAGTCAGTGGATTGCCGGTAAATGATGACCCCTCGTTTGAAAAAGAAGCCGATAAGATGGGCAGCAAGGTTAGTTGAGGAAAAAAAATGCGTGTATATGGAACGATTGAAGATGCCAGGAGTGAACGGCCGCTTTCCGGGGCCAACGTCACCGTAAGCATCGGAGACACGGTTTTAATAGAAAACACCCCTTCCATAGACGGACATTTTAATTTTGAATTTGAAGATTCGCTGTTGTCCGATGAAAGTGATATCCTTACCTGCACCATTGAAAAAGAAGGCTACAGATCCCAGACCCTTTCCCATAAAATCGTAGACGAGAGTGCCCAATTTGACGTGGAATTGATCCCCATGCGTGTGGTCAAATGGCCCAGGATTCTTTTTATAGCGGGAATCATCCTGGCCGTGCTGATCATCAGCCTGGGGATTTATTTCCTGTTTTTTGGCGAGGGCAAACCCGGACCTCCACCTCCACCTCCGGTTTTAGAAATAAAAGACTTTACAGCGAACCCTGACCATGTCGCCGCAGGCCAAACGGTTGTTTTGCAATGGGAAGTCTTTAATGCTACCGACGTTTACCTGGGAGATAAAAAAGTAGAACCCAAAAAGAAAATAGAAGTAAAACCCGAAGAAACCACTGTATATACCCTGGTGGCCAAAGGAAAAAAAGACAAGGAATTAACTAAGGAGATTAAGGTGGTGGTTCCACCACTTCCTGAAATCATTAGCTTTAAAGCCGCGCCGCCGGTAATCACCCAGTGGGACCTTTCCCTACTGGAGTGGGAGACCGCCAATGCCAAACTGGTATATATCAGCGATGGGGCAGGTGAGGAACGCCCCCCCGGTAAACCCCCGGAAACCGGGAAAGAAGGAATAGAAGGCAAAATAACTGAGCAAAGCGAATTAAGTGGTACGGCTGTGGTCTCTCCCCTGGAGACCACCACCTATACCCTGGTGGTGGAAAACAGCGTTGGTGTAAAAGTCAAAAAGAGCATTAAAGTGAAAGTGATTTTACCCCCTGAGATCATCAGCTTTACTGCCTCGGAACAAACAATAAAAAAGGATTCCACTGTTTTATTAGCATGGAGAACCGCCAATGCAGAGCAGGTTTTTTTAAAGGAAGAGAAAATTGTGGTCAGCGACTCAAAAGAAGGGGAGGAAACTGTCAAGACCGAGCGGGTGGTTGTGAATGAAGAAAGAATCGGGCCCAACTTCTCTAAAGAAGTCGCCCCACACGAAACCACCACATTTGTCCTGGTGGCGAAGAATCAAGTGGGTGAGAGACAACGACGCATTACCATCAATGTTCCTACACCCCCCGGAGAAGAACCGAAAGAGAAGCCGGGGGAACCCCGTGTACCGCCGCCGCCTCCAAAAATCAACCGCTTTCTTACCACACCACCTGAGATCGCAGCGGGGCAAACATCCATATTGGAATGGGTGACGGAACATGCTGCAGCCATCTATTTAAACCAGGAACGAGTGAAACCCGTGGGTTCAAAAAAAGTATTCCCCCAACAGACCAGTGAATACCAGTTAAAGGTAATCAATGAATCAGGAGAGGCCTCATGGACTCGAACCGTGGAGGTTAGGTCTGCCCGCTGTACGGTGATTTTGTATGAACTGGAGAATTACCTGGGGGACGTTGAAGAATTTACCTTTGATTCTCCCGGGATCGTCGAACTGGACAACAAGGTATCTTCCCTTAAAATAATCGGGGATTGTGCGGTAAGAGTATACAGCGCACCCAAATACAAAGGCATCCACCAGGTATTTACCCAAAGCGTTCCCCGGCTGCGAGGCACCTTGATGGGAAATAATAACATATCTTCCTTAAAACTCGTCGATAAGTACGAGGTGAATAGTAGGAAGTAAGAAGTTTTAGTCAAAATTCCAAATTCCAAATTCCAAATTCCAAATTACAAACAAATTCCAAATTACAATGACCAAAATTCCAAACATCTCAAACCAACTCTTAAAAGCTTCAGAAGCTAAATACTAAAGAAGAGCTTTTAAAGAGATATTTTGAGCTTTTTTGTAATTTGTAATTTGTATATTGTATATTGTTTGTAATTTGTGATTTGTAATTTGTAATTTGTAATTTAAAACATGGAGGCTGGGTATGAAATCAAAAATTTTGAAATGGTCACTGTTGTTTATTTTTCTATTGGTTGTGTCGGTGGTGTTAGGCAGTTGTTTTTGGAAAAAAGCCAAATACGACCCGGAGAGCTTTCAGAACGCCGTTATATTAAAAGAAGAGGCATTGGAATTAATGGCCAAAGCCGGGGAGTCTTATTATAAGTACAGGAAGGATGTTTACGGGTTGATGTCGGCCGTGGAAAGGTCTTACGAACACGCCCGCCAGCAGCGTAAGAATGACGTGATTATCGGGGCCTGGGACCGGCTGCGAAATCCCGCTGAAGACCGCCTGGGCGGCTTTATGGAAGAATGGAAAAAAGAAGATAAATTGGCTGCGGACACCATAAACACCTTCAAAGAATGGGTGAGCAAAGAATTCGATGCCATCAAAGAGCTGGAAGAGGCCAAAAAAAAGTAAGCACTCTCCCCTTACAGGTCGCCTATGACCCATTACACCCGTTACCCGTTATACTTAACCGTTATAGGTTATATGTTAATTGTTTTATGGTTATTCTCGAAACAACCTCCTGTACTTACCGGGTTTCATCCCGTATACCTTTTCAAACTTATCCCGGAATTGCTCGCATTTCACAATGCCAATCATTCTGGAGATATCTTTGACAGAGAGATCAACCCGTGTTTTCAACAATTTTTCCGCCCGTTTCATTTTCTCAAAATCGATGAATTCCAGGATTGTCTTATGGGTACCTTGTTTAAATTTTTCCGATAAATAGCTTTTATGGATGCCAAAAGCATCGGCGATTTTGTACCTGGTTAATTGGGATAACTCTTCCAGGTCCCTGGTTACAATGTATTTGATTATTGTTTCCGGAATGTTCGTGAATTTCATGGTTCATTTTTTCCTCTTTTTTAAATTCGATTATGCCACATTCGTTTAAACGCTTTTGCAATAGTTTTTTTAGTGTTTTAGGGGGCTGCACAAGTCTTACTCGCTGCTCTGGGGAGGTGGATTTGCCAGGATCGCATATCCGGCGATTTTGGTGATGCACCGGACAACCGTGGGCCAACGGCTGCCAGAAAAAGCGATGCGGACTTGTGCCCAAGCCCCCGCTTTTTGCAGAGAATGTGACATTCTATAGTAGAAAAAAACAAAGAAACAAAAAAGTGCTTCCATTTTTCCTGTAATGGAAAAAACAAAAATCAAAAAATAGCAACTGGCAAAATCTCAGTTTGTGTTGAACATCATTCTTCCATTTTCGAGAAAAATCTTCCCATCGGAATTGGCCCAAAAAAATTGCAGATTAATAGCCTATAAGTATGGAGCCTCTTTGATTATTATTGCTTTTCCGATGAGTTCTACCTTATAACCCTTCCAGGTGCTGCTGTTTTATGTTGCCCTCAACTTCACCTACAGCCCGGGCTTGACTACTCCTTTGACACCATACACTTAAAAAAAAACGTATCATTATTGTTTCCTCCTGGCGGTTTTATGTTTTATCACCGACAGGTTTCCAGGTTTACGCGGATTTTTCTTGTTTTTAAATACAGCCTGTGTTAACCTGGCTAACCTGTAAGTTATTTTGGTTTTTATTTCCATTTTAGGACCCCTTAATATTACCACTCCGGGTGATTGAATGTCAACTAAATTGAGAAAAAAATATAGAATTTTTGCTTAAAAACCCCGCCAGGATAAACAGAGATGAGAAGCTTATAGGCTCAGAAGTTGAAACTATTTCTTTTCTTCTTCTTTCTTTTCTACTTTGGGCATTTTGAAAAGGTCGTCTTCCAGTTTTATATTGGGTTCAAAGGAATCAATCGTTAATGCTCCGATCGATTGGTCATTAGCATATGTCTCCAATGAATGAGGCATCATTACTCCGGCAACGGGTTTGTAATCACCAAAGAGCACATCGTTTTTAATTTCCTGGCCTGCCATTTTTCTCGTTTCCGAGGTTTTCAGAATAATACAGTTTTCAGTATCAAGATAAAGTGTTGACACTTTATTGTTTTTTTTGGTTAATTTTAATTTGAAAACCTCGGTTCCTTCCATGTCTTCTTTGCCGATGAGTTCGATTTTATGACCCTTTTTTTTGTAATCGACAAGCGGGTCATTGACCATATCGGCGGATCCGGACATATTTTCGGTCTGTTCTTTTGACATTTCGCTGGGTTCGGTTGATCCTGAAAAGGGATTTATCATCCAGCCTGTTTTACCGTCGTAAGCAGTAATCATTTTTTGGCCGCCAATATCGATTTCCATTTTGATCATGTTGGGGTGTTTCGCCCACATGGTTAGCGGGGCTTCCATGCCTTGCCTCATGAATTTGCCTTCCAGTTTCAGGGTTTTTATGGCTTCGATTTTATCAGCGCCGCCCATGGCTTTTGCGTATTTTTGAACGATCTCGTCCACGGTTTGAGCCTGGGTCCACGTCCACATACCGAATAAAACAACGGCAATCATAATAACAAAAAACTTTTTCATCATTTCCTCCTATTTGTTAATATAATAGATACGAAAAAAATCAAATAAAGTTTAAAAAAATTTTGAAAATAAAATCTTTTTTTTAAAAATTTCGTATAATAGTATTTAGGATGAAACATGCCGGGAGGTTAAAAAACGATGAAAAAAGGAAGTATTTTGTTTTTAGTGTTAGTATTGAGTATGCAATCCGGTTACGGTGAGGCATCACCGCCGGGTCAGGTAAAATTGGATTCCGCGGTATTTGGAGATATCAAGGCGCGGAATATCGGCCCTGCAGTCATGAGCGGACGGATTACCGATATTCAATGCACTCCAGGTGATCCCAATATCATTTATATTGGAACTGCCAGCGGTGGAATCTGGAAATCCGATGACCGGGGTGTCACCTTTAAACCTGTATTTGATAAGCACACCATGTCAATCGGGTGTATTACCATCGATCCCAAGAAGCCGGATACCCTGTGGGTGGGAACCGGTGAAACCAATATGAGAAACAGTGTCTCTGTTGGTACCGGTCTCTACAGGACCGCCAACGGCGGGAAAACCTGGAAATTCATGGGCTTAAAGGATTCCGAGCGGATCAGCGAAGTGGTTGTTGATTATACGAATACCACTATCATCTATGTTGGTGCTGCCGGTCATTTGTGGAATCCCCACCCGGAGAGAGGGGTCTATAAATCCACGGATAACGGTAAAACCTGGGAACGAATCCTTTATGTAGATGAAAATACCGGGTGCATTGACCTGGATATGCATCCCAAGAAGCCCCATGTTCTTTTTGCCGCCATGTGGGAATTCCGTCGGCAGCCATGGTTTTTTACCTCCGGAGGTAAGGGAAGTGCTCTTTACAAGTCAGTGGATGGCGGGAAAACCTGGAAAAAACTAAAAAAAGGGCTGCCCACAGGAGATTTGGGAAGAATTGCCCTTGATATTTTCCCTTCCAACCCTGAAATCGTTTATGCTATTATAGAAGCTAAAGAAACCGCTCTTTACAAATCTGTTGATGAAGGAGAGACCTGGGAAAAGGTCGGCAGTGGTGCCGGGATTAAACGCCGTCCCTTTTATTTTGCCAACATCAAAGTGGACCCTGTGGACCCGAAAAAGCTTTACAATCCCAGTTTCCTTCTCTATATCAGCACCGATGAAGGGAAGACCTTTCAACCGACTGGGGTGCGATTCATGAGGCCTAGCGTCCACGCCGATCACCATACGCTGTGGGTGAATCCTGCGGACCCGCGTCATCTTTTAGTGGGCACCGATGGCGGCGTATATGTTTCCTATAATGGCGCTGGTTCCTTCATCCATTTATCCAATCTGCCGGTCTCGCAATTTTATCATGTCTCCTGTGACCTGGAAACCCCTTACAATGTGTATGGCGGCTTACAGGACAACGGGAGTTGGTCCGGGCCTTCGCGATATATAAAACAAAGCTTTATTCCTGCTAAATGTTGGGAAAAAGTGGGTGGGGCTGATGGGTTCTATGTGTTCAGGGATCCGTTGGATAAAGATATAATATACTACAGTTGGCAGGGGGGGAATTTACGCCGCTACAATAAAAGAACAGCGGAAACGGCCACTATCAATCCGCTTCCCCTGGAATCGGGACCGAGGTACAGGTTTAACTGGAATGCCGGGGTGGCATTAAGTCCCAATAATAAAGGCACGATTTATATCGGTGCTCAATTCCTGTTTAAATCCACTGACCAGGGGCGCAATTGGACAAAAATATCGCCGGACCTTACCAGCAATGATCCCAAAAAACAGCAGCAGAAAAAATCCGGGGGATTAACCATTGATAATACCAGTGCCGAGAATCACTGCAGCATTTTGACCATTTCCGAGTCTCCCCTGGATGAGAATATCATCTGGGTGGGCACGGATGACGGCAACCTGCAGGTAACGGTCAATGGCGGTAAAAAATGGATAAACAGGGTGGGAAATATTAAGGGTCTTCCCGGGAACACCTGGTGTCCTATGGTGGAAGCCGGGCATTTTAACAAAAAAACTGCCTATGCGGTATTTGACGGTCACCGCACCGGGGATATGCAGCCGTATGTATACAGGACTGATGATTTGGGAAAAACCTGGACATCCCTGGTCACCCCGGAGATTCAAGGATACTGTCACGTTATAAGAGAAGATATTGTGAATCCTGACCTGCTCTTCTTGGGCACGGAATTCGGCCTTTATGTGTCTTTTGACAGGGGAACGAGCTGGGTGCATTTTAAGGAGGCATTACCCAAAGTCAGTGTCAGGGACATGTGTATTCAACCGGTGGAACATGATCTTGTCCTGGGAACCCATGGCCGGGGGATATATATTTTGGATGACATTACACCGCTGCGGCATTTAACCGAGGATATTTTTCAAAAGCCGGTGGTGGTTTTACCGGCAAGACCTTCAACCACCCTTCTTCCTTCAAGCAGTTACAATCCCACGGGGGATGCCCAGTATGTGGGAGAAAACCCGCGGTCCGGTGCGACTATTACTTATTACCTGAAAAAGCGGCATATTTTTGGAGATTTTAAGCTGGAAATATTAAATTCAACGGGTGACGTCATCAGGCAAATGGTCCCGCGAAAAAGGCGCGGCATCAACCGGGTCTATTGGGGCATGAGACTGAGTGCACCCAAAGCAGTTTCGGGAGGGGAATTTTCAGGAGGTGTATTCCTGGGCCCCATGGTGGAACCGGGTATTTACACGGTCCGCCTCACCAAGAACAAAAAGTCTTATACATCAACCATCGAATTGCAGCCGGATAAGTTGCTTGCCCACAGCCTCCAGGACCTTCAACTTCAGTATCGGTCCCTGATGAGAGTCTACCGGATGTTGGAACACTTTGCTTACGTTGTAAACACCATGAAAGGTATAAAGAGCGACCTGGAAAAGATATTGAAAAAGGAAAAGAAAAGCAAGAAACCATCATTATCCCGTAAGACCAGGAAATGGATACAGCGGCAGGCAGAGAAGTTGAAATCCATCAGGGAAAGCGTTATTGGCTCCAATTGGAGAAGTGGAGATAAATTGCAAGAACGGATGGTTTTTATTTATAATTCTGTGATTAGTTATGCAGGGAGGCCTTCGGAATCACAGTTGAATTTCATTAAAAGCCTTGAAACGTCACTCCAGGTTTTTGAAGAAGAGAAATTCAAACCGTTTATCCGAAAAGAGCTGCCAAAGATCAACAAGCGGCTGCAGCAGGCCAAAATCGCAGAAATAAAAATTCTCTCGGAAGAAGAGTACCGAAAAAAATAATTAAAGGCCTAGTTCCGATGCGATTTTTTGTAGGGCAGTGAGGCAGGTGACCAGGAAGTCGTCCAGTTCAACTCCCATTTTTACACATTCTTTCATTTGTTCCCGGCTGGCTCCTTTGGCAAAGGCTTTTTCTTTAAAGCGTTTTTTCATTCGTTTCAGGTGGACATTTTCCAATTTTTTGCTGGGGTGCATCAGTGCGCAGGCGATGATAAACCCGGTGGTAGGATCAACGGTATAGAGCGCCATATCCATTTTGGAATCCAGGGGCGCTTTGAAATTGTGAGCTTTGATGGCATGAATGATATCTTCATCGATGTTGTATTCTGTCAGCATTTCAGCGGTTTTTAACGTATGGTTATCCGGGTCATTGACGGTATATTGGTAATCCAGGTCGTGGAGTAATCCGGCCAGGCCCCATTTATCGACATCTTCGCCGAATTTTTCGGCAAATGCTTTCATGCAGGCTTCTACAGCCAGACAGTGTTTAACCAGGTTCTCGGCTTTTAAATGTTCTTTGATTAATGCTAAGGCTTCATCTCGATTCATTTTATTGTATCTCCTTATGGAAATAAAAATAAGAAAGTAATAGTATCAATTTATAGCATAGAAAAACAAAAATGTGGAATTCATTCTATCACTACGACAGCGGCTGCGTATTCTTTGGTGTGGGTAATGGATAGGTGGATATGGCTGCATTGATTTTTGTTAAAGTTCTCAAGGGTTTTACCGGTTAATTTAATCTCCGGTTTTCCCAATTCATCGTGTTCAACTGAAATATCCTGCCATTTCATACCATAGCGCCACCCGGTCCCCAGGGCTTTAAAGAAAGCTTCTTTAGCGGCAAATCGTGCAGCATAGTGCACCTCTTTCCTGTATTTGGACTGGCAATACCGGATTTCATTCTGGGAATATATTTTTTCAACAAATCTGCCTTCACCACTGATCATTTTTTTTATCCTGGGGATATCGATGATATCCACACCAATTCCTTTAATCATTTCTCAATATTTACTCCTCTATAAAACAAAAATCAATTATATGAAAACTTTGGGGAAGTTGCAAGCGTCAAGTTAAAAAGATTGAGCTTGAAAGATTTTTGGGTTTCGTTTATACTATGTCTTACTTGCGTTTTAGGTTTTATTTCGCGCGAGGAAGGTGAGCAAATGAAAAAGAAAATAAGAATGGTTGCGATAAAATTCTTTATATTCTTCATCCTGGTTGTCTTTCTTACTTTTTGTGGGGGTGGGGGTAGGGGACAACAACATCAACCAACAACCGAACCGGTGGAGTCTGTCAGTAAAGCCGAAGCTGAAACTGAAACTAAGTCCCTGGAGTCACAGCACCAGGAGATAGACCAGGTAGAGAAAGAAGAAAAGGTCGAGCCAGCGGAGATAAAGAGTGAAGCAGAGCCGGAGTCAGCCAAACCCGTGGATAAAGAAGTCATTCCAGTTATTAAAATCGAACCGGTAAAAGAACCGGGTAAAGGTGAAACCCTTGATACCCCTGAAATCAAAAAGATTACCGATGGTATTAGTTCCGGTATTATCGATATTTTTAAGGGGTTTGGTTATTCCGGTGATATCCGGGTGCCGGATAATTTTAAAAGAAGGGTAGCGTTTTATATTCGTTATTTTTCCAGTGATACAAAGGGGTCTCGGTTTTATTTGCGGACGATGAGCCGGGGCAGTCAATATCTGCCTATGATTCAGCGGATATTCAAAGAAAAACACCTGCCCCTGTCGTTGGCTTACCTGCCGCTGATTGAATCAGGGTTTAAACCCCATGCCCGGTCTCGCGCCGGTGCTGTGGGAATGTGGCAATTTATGAAAGGAACAGCGCGAATGTATGGGTTAACGGTGACACGATGGAAAGATGAACGCAAAGACCCGGTAAAATCGACTTACGCTGCTGCAGAATACCTGGATGATCTGTTGGCTATGTTCGGGGTGGAAGACCCTTTCCTGGGAATTTGCGCTTTCAATGCTGGTGAAGGTAAGATATTGAATGGACTGCGAAAAATCTCCTATACAGAACGTTCGTTTTGGACACTGGTAAAAAAGAGCTTGCTGAGATATGAGACAAATGAGTATATTCCGCGTTTGTTGGCTGTCATATTGATGGCCAGGGACCCGGTCAGATATGCAGCCGCTTCCGATTCTGTCTCTTTGGAACCAAACGAGGATGAAGACCAGGAAATTCTCAGCTCCTTTCACAGGACCGAAATCACTGAAAGCACCGAGAGTTCCAAAGATAAGCCGGGAGAAGAAGTTAAACCCAAAAAGGTAGAGGTAGAGCAGCCGGTGAGCCAGGAACCCAGGGTTTCGACGTATAAAGTAAAACGCGGGGATACGTTATACAGCATTGCCAGGCGGCATGGTGTTGGCGTGGCCACCTTGAAAAAATGGAACGACTTGCGGTACAATCGCATTTATCCCGGGCAGAAGTTGAAAATTTACGCATCCGCTGCCAAAGCAGGCAAACGTATTAAACTTTCTTCTAAGAAAGAGTACAAATTAATTTATACGGTAAACTATACCGATTCCCTGATCCGGATTGCCTTGTTTTTCGATGGGGTAACAGCGCGGGATATCATGAAGTGGAACCGGTTAAGACGAACCCGGATCTACCCCAGGCAGAAGTTGGTGCTTTACTTGAAAGAACCTCCCCATAACGTGTTGACTCATGTTGTAAGGAGAGGTGAAACAGCCAGTGCAATTGCCAGGAAGTATAAGGTGCGGGTGGAATATGTGCTTTCTCTTAATGGGTTGGTGACCAATTCCCGTTTAAAACCGGGCATGCGTTTGAAAATCTACTTATTTTAGCCACGAATGTACACGAAGGAACACGAAACCAGTTGGCAGTTGGCAGTTGGCAAAAAGACTGGGGCCTTGTAAGGCAGGCTGACCATGTATGAAAAGTTTTTGGAGGTCCAGGAACCTTTTTACAAAAAGGTTCTTGGTCGCCGAAGGCAAATTAAAAAATCAATAAAGGTACAAAAATTTCGATATTACGGGGGTCGGCTTCGACTGCTTTTATTGCTTTTCGCACCAGTGGATGACTGCGGCGGATAAGCAGTCGCTGCGGGGGTGAACTACTTTTGTTTTTTGTTAGAATCGAGGGAAATAATCCCTTGCCTTGAACCATCACAGCCTGGGCATCGGAAGACTGTATTTGATATGGCATCGATTCACTGGAATGGGTAAGATTCCGAATAAAAGCAAGCAGGAACTTTTGCTCGGGTTTGCTGAGTTGTGCGGCGGTGAGGATTTTTTTGGGTTTAGGAAGAATATAACAGATCAGGCGTTTGATTCCTTTTCTCAACGTATGCCAGTATTTTGGCAGAGGATTTTGCCGGCGGGTAACAGGATTAAGGAAAGTAATGGGGATATTGAGTTGATTGATGAGAAGATCGGCCTGCGTGCGGGGCAGTGAAAGCACCGTTTTACTTCCGGTATTGTAACGGAGGCGGTCTTTTTTCTCTTTCTGGGGAACCGCATAAAGGGAACCGTCGGCTGCTTTTTGCTTCACTTGTTCGAGGTTCAGGGAGCGGCGGGAATTAAAGATTTTAAAAGGCGAAAATTGATTGAGATACGACTCATCTCCGGTCAACCGGCAGTGAGTGAAAAGCAGTTCTTCGAAGCGATAGCGATGATCCGGGGCAGCCGATGTATAACGTTGACACATCCATTGATAGAGTCGATGGGCATGTTGGCACAGGTAATCGATCAGTTCATGGGTTACGTCATTGGTAGTTTCCACGGCAGCATCGAAAATAAATCCTTGCTGTGGTGGTAAAGTTAGATGATGCCAGGGGATAAATTGATCCAGGAGGCGTAGGTGACATATCATACCGGCCAGGGGAATTCCCACCCGGCCACCAGCGGTATACGTATGCGTAAGTGTTGACGGTGAAATTTTCATGGTTGCCATCTGGTGAGTTAAAAAAGACTGACCGCCAATGGGACGATTATTTAATTTTAACCGGGTTCTCCGGGGAACCGAGCGGCAGAAGACCTCCAATAAAAGTTTCTCCTGCGTATAATCCCGGCGGCTGCTGAAAAGAGTAATGCGTGTGCCTTTAGTCAGGGAACAAGAACCGGAGGTTTTCAATTGATTGCCGCGAAAGTGAAGATGGGTTTTCCTCCCGTGAGAAACGTTTTCCACCAGGATTTCTTCCGGGTTCGAGGCAAAAATTGCCAGCAGTCCCATTCCTTCACGGGTTTGCAGTGATTCTACGGCTTCTTCTTTGATTGCTTCCGGCTGCGACGGGTCCATTAAACGGATGAGGATATTAATAGAAGCGGTGTCCATGCCGGACCCGTTATCCTGGACCTGGATGCGGTCGCGGCCGATAAGGATATCTACTTCTCGCCCTCCCCGGCGCAAGGCGGCGCGCACTAATTCTACCGGGTAATGCGCGGCAGAGCCAAAGGTATGGGAAGCGGCTTTTTTTAAATGCGCTTCCACATCGATTGAAAAGATTGACATTTATGTCTCCAGGGCTTAAAAATAATCCATGGTTTTTAATTAAACAAAAGCTTTTGCGGGGGGTCCAGGGGGGCAGTTTTCTCGAAAAGCGCCCCCCTGGCCGTCGGAGACAAAAA
>WVZO01000261.1:319-1616 GCA_011772425.1 Candidatus Aminicenantota bacterium | reverse complement strand
ATCGTAGGAAGATCTTTAACATCCTCAATAAGAATTCCGGTGGTTATACGTTCTCCTAAGGATTCAAATCCTCGTGATATAACGATCTCTTCCCGCTGATTATCATAATCTTTATTTGTAAAGCCAGCGTAAAAAGTATTGTACTGGAGAAATAAAAAGGTAAATAATGAAAGAAAAAGAATAATACCTGGTAATACAGCATATACCAGTCGTTTCCGGTTTATTCGTTCTCGACGTTCTTTAATCCATCGATTAATTTCATCCACCACATAGTCGTGTTTGAATTCGTACCAATGGGTCCCTTTACGTCCCTCCTGCCGCAGTAAATCAAACCCGGAAAGCCCCCGGAGCAATACCGCCAGCCGTTTCGTTTTTTTGATATTTAACTGGGATTGCAAATCTTCAAATGAACGATAACGTTTGGTATTGTCCGGGGTCTTTAATGACTCAAAAATGCGTACCATCAATCGATGCTGCCGAAGGGGAATTTTATTTAAACGCTCATATATAAAATTACTGAAAATCTTCCCGGCCCTGCCGGCCGCCTCATAGGTTGACAACGGAATTTGTCTGGAATCTCCGGGTCTTTGATTCCACAGAGTGCAGCAAACCAGTTGCAGTTTGATGGGTTCTATACCTTCATCGGTTTTCAAATCGTTTATAATGGCATCTACCAATTTTTCTTCAAAACGCCATTGACCGCCTTCGATATCTTTATTTTTTAAAGGTTCTTCAATGGCCTGTCGTGCGGCTTTTTCGTCAAAAGGTTCCAAACGGATATTGGCATTGTTTTGAAAAATCGAGGGAATGTCTTCGCGGAACTCATGAAGGTTGGCAAAATAGTCTTCCCGCAGCGACAACACCAGGAAAACCGGTAATTGATCATCATATTTTATACGGGCCACCTGCCGGACAAATTCCTGCCGTAATTTCGGTTGATCACGGAAAACAATAAAAAATTCCTCGAATTGATCCAGGAAAATCACCAGTGGTTGATCTGCTGCTTTTGCGGCCTCTCTAAGAAATTCATACAGGTTTTCGTTATCCCGGCAGGGTGGGAGACCCAGGTTTTCCGAAACTGCATGGCATACCGATGGAATGGGCTCGCTTTCCATCCTGGTATAAATGGTTTTATACCCCATCTCTTCCAGTTGGGGGCGAACTCCGGCATTAATCAGGGATGTCTTACCGGAACCGGAGGGAGAAAACAACACCAACAAACGACTGGAAAGAATTTCCCCCACCATTCTCCGGGTTTCTTCTTCACGACCAAAAAAGAGGTCGGCATCCTCATACC
>WVZO01000261.1:0-206 GCA_011772425.1 Candidatus Aminicenantota bacterium | reverse complement strand
TTCTTTGAAAGTGGGTGGAACCCATTACCAACGCATAAGCTTCCTTTCTTAAAGCCTGCTGCGCATAACCGGAAAGCACACCCTCCCATATCACTCGAAAATTCCAGTCTGCCAGGCCGTAACCCAAAAAAAGCAATGTACAAAACGGGATCCAGGTCTTGCGAAAGTACTCCGGCATCCCCCGGTCTTTATCATACAGGTTGGCA
>WVZO01000658.1 GCA_011772425.1 Candidatus Aminicenantota bacterium | reverse complement strand
TCAGCAACCTCTTTATTGAAACACCCGTTTGTTAAGAGCTCAAAATAAGTACCCGCACCCCCCAGTTCATGGGCAATGTCACAAACCTTTTTTATGCCCTCTATGTTCTGCGTTGGTTCGCCGACACTGTAAAATCGAACTTTAAAATTACGTGTCTTTTTAAAATAGTCCTCCATGGCAACGCGCACAAATTCCGCATCAATATGTATGTCCTTTCTATCCATAGATGAAGTAATGCAATATTTACACCTCATATTACAGGCTGTTGTCATTAAACACGTGATAAACCTCTTATTGTAGTGAGCCATAATACATCTCCTCTTTTTTTATATTATTTTAATATCACTTATAGAGTCTTGACGTTTCTTTTTTCTTAAATGGGTTTTTCATATGCTTTTTCCAAAGGATATGCGCCGTTGTCACCATGTACTTCCCTGCCGGTACAGGGTGGATTAAACACGCAAGCCATGCGCATCTGTGTTTTTGCCCGCAAAATATGCCTGTCATGTTGATCAAGGGCATAAAGTGTCCCTGGTTTAATAGGATATACCTTGCCATCTTCAATGGTTTCCACCTCACCTTCTCCTTCGATGCAGTAAACCGCCTCCAGGTGGTTCAAGTATTGCATGGGCGTTTCTGTACCAGCATAAATGACAGTCTCATGAAAGGAAAATCCCATACCATCTTTCTTGAGCAATAACCGACGGCTGACCCAGTTAGGGGTTGTGACTTCGGATTCTGTTCCTTTGATATTTTCAATTGTCCTGACAATCACTTAATACCTCCTACCATTAATGGTTCTTTTTTATTTAAAACAGATTGCAGACTTGTTTTTATGTTTTCTAATCCCCTGCAGAGTAATTCTTCCTCAATAATCAATGGCGGAAGAAACTTGAGAACATTATCCTCTGCTCCTGCAACCTCTATAATTAAGCCATTATTAAAGGCTTCTCTTGAAACCCCTTTGGCCATGCCATTATTAGGCAATTCCAGGCCGAATATCAGGCCGCGCCCCCTTACCTTCATCCTCAATTCCGGGAACTCCTCAACAAACTTTTCTAGCTCTTCTCTTAAAATTTTTGACTTTTTAAAGACAGCCTCAGACAATTGGTCGTCTTCCCAATAACTTAATGCCACTGTTGCCGCTACAAAGGCAAGGTTATTCCCGCGAAAGGTCCCTGTATGTTCTCCCGGCTTCCATACATCCAATTCCGGTTTCATTAACACTAACGATAAAGGAAGCCCGCCACCGATTGACTTGGAAAGCAGCACCATATCCGGGTTAAGACCAGCCTCTTCAAAACTAAAGAATCGTCCGGTACGACCATTGCCCACCTGGATATCATCAATAATCAACAGAATATCCAGATCACGGCAAACCTGCTCCAATCCTTTTAACCATTCAATACTGGCAACATTCACACCGCCTTCGCACTGAATGGTTTCCACGATAACAGCTGAAGGCAGGTCCACACCGCTGCTTTTATCAACCAATGACTTTCGTAAGTAGTCAATGGTGTTAAAATTACCGTCTAAATAACCCTCATATGGCAT
>WVZO01000452.1 GCA_011772425.1 Candidatus Aminicenantota bacterium | reverse complement strand
GATCGAAGTGGTTAATCCCACTGACCTGAGCGCAGGCTTCCCTACTCACCTCACTCACCTTACTCACCCTACTCAACTATGTTACGTCATCTACACCTCCGGTTCCACCGGCACACCCAAAGGGGTAATGCTGGAGCATCGAACTCTTGTTAATCTTATTCAATATCAATATCGATCTACTGATATTGATTTCACTCGCGTTTTGCAGTTTACCACTATCAGTTTTGATGTATCTGCACAGGAAATATTTTCTACCCTCCTGGCAGGGGGAGTGCTTGTTTTGGTTAGTAAAGAAACCATCAATGATATCCCACAGTTGTTGAAGGTGGTAGAGAAAGAGAAGATAAAAACAGCGTTCTTGCCAGCGTCATATTTGAAATTTATGACCAATGAAACCGGCTATGTAAACATGATTCCGAACGGTCTCACACACATTATCACCGCTGGTGAGCAAATGATTATCAATGAGATATTCAGGCGGTATTTACGGGCCAATAGGGTTTACTTTCACAATCATTATGGGCCATCGGAGGCCCATGTGGTTACTACATTAACCCTGGCTCCTGACAGTTATATACCGGAGCTCCCTTCTATTGGGAAACCAATTATGAATACTATTATTTATATACTGGATAAAGGTGGGCACCTGGTACCGGTAGGAGTGGTGGGAGAGTTGGTGATTGGCGGCATCCAGGTAGGACGGGGGTATTTAAACCGCCCGGGATTAACCGCAGAAAAGTTTGACCGGGATTTATGGGATTTTTATGATTACCAGGATGAGAAAAAAAAGGAAAATTATCAAACGTTTTTTGGGGGGTCCAGGGNNATGAGCTATGAGCTATCAACTATGAGCTACCTCTACAAAACCGGAGATTTAGCCCGTTGGCTGCTGGATGGTAATATTGAATTCCTGGGCAGAATTGATCAACAAGTCAAAATTAGGGGATTCCGGGTGGAATTGGGAGAGATCGAGAGTCTGCTGTTAAACCACTATGAGATCAAAGATGCTGTGGTACTGGCACGAGAAGATGCGCGGGGGCTTCGATACCTAAGTGCTTATATAGTACCAGGGTCTGAGAAAGAACTGTCTGTCCCGGAACTGCGGGAATACCTTGCTGGAAATTTACCGGGTTATATGGTCCCCTCTCATTTTGTCATGATGAATAGGATTCCATTAACACCTAATCGTAAAATCGATCGCAAGGTACTGCCGGAACCGGAGTTAAAAGCTGGGATGGATTATACAGCCCCTGGTAATGATATTGAAAAAAGACTGGTAGAAATTTGGTCTGAAGTTTTAGGTATCAATGCAGATGTCATTGGCATTGATTCCAATTTTTTCGAGTTAGGAGGACACTCGTTAAAGGCAACTATCCTGACTGCAAAGGTGCACAAAGAGTTCCAGGTGAAATTGCCGTTGATTCAAATCTTTAAAATTCCCCACATCAGGGGGCTTTCACAATATATCGAAGAGCTAGCAGAGGACAAGTTCATTGCCATTAAATCGGTAGAAGAGAAAGAGTATTATCTTTTATCTTCCGCCCAGAAACGGATATATATTTTGCAGCAAATGGAACCTGTGAGTACGGTTTACAACATGCCGGGAGTCATCCCTTTGGCAGGAAAACTTGATATTGAGAGACTGGAAGAAATTTTCACAAAATTGATAAAAAGGCATGAAAGTTTACGAACCTCATTTCATATGCGTCGGGGGGAACCGGTCCAGCGGATACAGGATGAGTTGGAATTTGAAGTTGAAACCATTGATTTAACCGCGAAGGAAAAGGAGAATTTCGTTTGTGCTTTCGATTTATCAAAAACACCGTTAATTCGGGTGGGATTGGCCAAAGTAGAAGAAAACATGCATCTTTTACTGGCAGATATGCATCATATTATATCGGATGGTATGTCTCTTAATATATTGGTAAAAGATTTTAAGGCGTTGGCTGCGGGAGAAGCGCTCCCATCATTACGAATTCAATATAAAGATTTCTCTCAATGGCGGAACAGCGAAAAGGAAAAAGAGAAAAGAAAAAAACAGGAAACCTTCTGGTTGAAAGAATTTGCAGGGGAGATACCGGCCCTTAATATGCCTACCGATTATCCAAGACCGGTGGTGCTGACTTTTGACGGGAGCACCATAGATTTTGAAATTTCCAGTGATTATACAGAGATACTGAAAACCATTGCCTTAGAAGAAGAGGCAACGTTGTACATGGTATTGCTGGCGGTATACAATATTCTCTTAGCGAAGCTCAGCAGCCAGGAGGATATTATCATGGGAACGCCTGTGGCTGGACGCAGGCACGCTGACTTGGAACCGGTCATCGGCATGTTTGTCAACACCCTGGCGCTGCGAAATTATCCGCAAGGAGAGAAAACCTTTAGAGAGTTTTTGCTAGATTTAAAAGACAGGACGGTCGCCGCGTTTGAAAACCAGGATTACCCTTTTGAAGACCTGGTAGAGAAGGTATCTGTCGGCAGGAATACCAGCCATAATCCCCTATTCGATGTGATGTTTGTTTTGCAAACCCAGGTGGAAACACTACATGGGCTGAGTAAACCGGATATAGGGGCAGATACGGATAAAGTGCACACCGATGCATTCGATGTCTATGGGGAACTGAACCCGGTATCGAAATTTGATATGACCTTAAATGCACACGAGGAATATGGGAAACTGCATTTTACTATTGAGTACAGTATCCGTCTTTTTAAAGAAGAGACCATTCGGCGATTCATAAATTATTTTACCAATATCCTCATCCGGGTTTGTGAAAATCCACATCAGGAGATATCAGAGATCCAATTCATCGGTGAAGAAGAGAAACAGCAATTGTTAACGGATTTTAACCGGACGGCAGCCCCCTACCCGGAAGATAAAACCCTGCATCAATTGTTTGAGGAACAAGCAGCCAGAACTCCCGGCCGTACGGCCGTGATTGGTGTAGAGCGTAGAGCAGAGGGAGTAGAGCAACTACAGATAACCTACCATGAATTAAATCAAAAGTCCAATCAATTGGCTTCTGCTTTAATTGAAAAAGGCGTTATACCCAACACCATTGTAGGAATCATGGTGGAACGCTCTGTAGAGATGATTATTGGGATATTGGGTATATTGAAGGCAGGTGGTGCGTATTTACCTATTGACCCGGATTATCCCCGGGAACGAATCGATTTTATGTTAAAAGACAGCAATGCAAGGCTTTTGGTGAGTGAGGTAAGTGGGGGAGCTGAAGTGATTGATTTGCCTTCATTAATTGCAGCGAACGAAGATGCGGAAGCCCCTCACCTTACTCAATTTACTCACCCTACTCACCTATGCTACCTCATCTACACCTCTGGTTCTACCGGCAAACCCAAGGGAGTGATGGTGGAACACAGGAATGTTGTCAATACGCTGGTCTGTCGAAAAGAAGAATATGGAATGGGAATCAATGATACGTCCCTGCAATTTTTTTCATATGTCTTTGATGGGTTTGTGACCAGTTTTTTTACACCCGTCCTATCCGGGGTACGGGTTGTATTGATGCGTGAAGAGGAAATAAAAGATTTCAACAGGATAAGACAGGTCATTGTGAGACATAAAATCACTCATTTCATCAGTATTCCGACATTATACCAGGGAATAATTGAG
>WVZO01000218.1:9193-13893 GCA_011772425.1 Candidatus Aminicenantota bacterium | reverse complement strand
ATAAGCAAGCAGATTTACTTTCTGATAAGATTATCGAAAAAATAGCAGATACAGAACGAGAAATGCTCGAAGAAATCTGGGAGGGAGATAGATTAAAGTTGATAAAAGAGCATTTTTCCGATCTTAAGGATGAGGCGAAAACCGATCAATTCTTCGATCGATGCTATGAGTTGGAATCTCAACTTAGTTTCGATGAAGACCTTCTTTATGCGTACAAAAATACCGTCAACTCACTGCGGAATTACGATAATAAATTGAAAAAAATCAGGAATATTCCCAAAATGGTTAGTAATGATCCGGAAAAACGTCTAAAGGCTCGCACACCGGCAAAAGACCTGCAAATGATTATGAAAAATATCACTTTCTTAATCTCTCTGCAAAACGCCGGGGTAACTTCGGAATTACTTGATTTCAAAGTGGAGAAGTGGGTCAGGGAAGAATTCTGGGATTTTGCCGACCAGTTCTTTAGAACGTATCAAAGAAAGATATTTGAAGAAGAACAGGCAGGAGAAATGGAAGAAGCAAAGGCCACAATCGTTAAAATACTTGCAGAATTCAATCTCGAATGGATTCCTATTACCCTTGGTAGAACCATTTTTGACAGTCAACTCCACATTGGACGCTCCTATTCACAGGAGAGCGCAATACCTGATCATACGATTTCAGATGTTGTAAGAAGTGGTTTAAGAGAAATTAATGGCGTGGTTCTTCAGCGCCCTGAGGTTATTGTTAATAGATTGCATGTAATTAATCAATAATGAGTAATTTTTCAAAAGAACATATTTCAGAACTAACACGTATCTTTCTGGGTGAACTCCAGCAGCCCCAGACTTCGTGGATTCTCCCGGTAAAGGAGCCTTTTATCGACATCTACGGTGAAGGTGTCACTCCAATTGATGATATGTTTTCCCTGGATTTTGGTTCTGTATCCGCAATGGACACAGCTCACAGGGCAGTTTTTATCTCAAATCTCACCCAGCAGTCTTTAATGCTTTGGATTGAGGAAGAGGGTGGTTGTATATCCGCTCAATTTGGGAACAATTGCAGCGAGGTTACATTGAATAATGGAGGGGAAGCTGTCCGGTTAGATCTATTTTTTAACAGCAATACAATTACGGAAGTAACAATTAACGAGTCCGTAACTATAATGTCGGAAATGGTGGAATCCGGTTCAAGAAAAAAATTCACTCTCCAGGTAAAGATTCGTACACTTGTGGCTTTCCCTTATATGGAGCTGGATTTTAACGGATTAAAACATCCGGCCCCACACGATTTTGGAATTATCGATCCAACGGAAAGGGATGTGATTAAGTATGAACCCTGTAAAATATATGTTAAAAATGTAGGAAAAAAGGATTTGATTTGTTCTTTTGCAAAAGTTCCCGGGTGGTTAAATGTTGGGGCGGATGACCAGGCACTTACAAACCCGGCACAAGAAATCAGCGTCGGGCCGGATATGCAGGTACTCGTTACATTTAAACCCCTGGCATCGATGGATTTTTTCGGTCCGCAAAATAATCAAGTTCAGTTAATAACCAATGATATTCGGCCGTCATTTCAAAATATAAATCTTGAATTTTCAGTAATCCAGGAGATAGAGAGCGTTTATGTTACTTTTGTTGAAGAACCCAGGGCTGAGGTGGTTCCCGGTGGGGTGCGGGAATTTGAAATCCGACTGCTCAATTGGGGAAAGGCTGTGGCACATCTTTATCAGAAAAAAATTCCTGATATCATAAAAGTTGAGAAGGATATTCGCATCCCTGGGGCATGTGATGGAAAACCGGGAAAAATGGATTTGTCTGCTGCGATTGCCGGTGAAAAATTAAAACCCGGAGACCACCGATTGCTGTTGGAATTCTCTCTCCCGGATAGCAAACAGGAGCTGCTGGAAATACCGCTTAAGGTTCATGTTGTGGGAATAATAACGGATCCAAAGGAACTGGATTTCGGAGTTGTCGAACCGGGGGAAAACTGTACTAAAACCGTTGATATTAGGTCTACTGATGGACGGGAATTGCATATATCTGCAAAACCGGTTTCAAAATTAATAGATTATTTCACTGCCAAAGAGATAAAATCAAACTTGCTAGAGGTGAATTGCCTTATCCAATATAATCCTCACATTTTAAAATCATTTACCGGATATAAAGGTCCGGGGATTGAGATACATGACACTGAAATGGATTATCGCCTGGTGCTGCCGGTAAAATTTCATATCGCCGCCCCTGAAATAGTTATTGAGCCCAAGATCATAAAAGGCAGTGCATTTAAAGGTATAAAAACAAAAAAATCGTTTAAGATTTTAAATAAGGGGGATGGGAAACTTAAGATTGAAACTGTCCCGGGAAAGGAATTCATTGAAATCATAAATGATAAGAAATTTACCATAGAACCTGGTGGATGCAAAATCGTTTATTTTCAAGTGGATGTTGACAATGTCTCCGGCTCCTTCGTGGAAACAGAGATCGATCTTACCGCCAATATCCCCACTAAGGATAAATACAAAATTAAAGTTGACCTAGAAATAAAACCGCTTGCCGGGAAAATCTGCCCTCGCTGCCAAATGGTATCTAATATGGAATTTCCTTTTTGTTCCTTTTGTGGTTATGATATAAAAGAAGAGCCACCGGCTGCGGAGGATATGGTGCTTTCCTGTCCGGTTTGTAATCGAAAATATGGAAAGGTTTTAAAGTTTTGCCCGGTAGATGGAAACCCTTTAGAGTAAAACCAGAGGAGGTGTATTTTGAATCGAGCCGATTGTCCCTATATCGATTGCCAGGAAGAAGATNNAAATGTCGTCGGTGGTTGAAACGATGTAAAAAGTGTCGAACCCCGAACCGTTCATTCTCTAATTACTGCCGATTCTGTAGAGGAGAGCTTCCCGAGTCAAATGAATTCTGGCCGGGTTGTAAAGGCGGTCCCCAGCGCATTGGACTCAATCGTTACGTTATTCCTTATTCACCACCGAATTTGAAGCTGAAAGAAATAATAAATTTTGACTTTTCCAGCCGCTGTAGAAGTATATTAGCTAATGATGGATACCTGGTTGCAGTCTCAGAGAATGGTTCCATAAAAATCATGGATTTAAACCGGGTAGAGAAGGAACCCTATACCTTTACTACTGACGGCAATATTTTGGCTGAACCGGCTTTGCATAATGGTACGCTTTATATTGGTAATATTAGAAACCAACAGGTAGGGAAAGGGGGGATTTATGCCTATACCCTGGGGGGAATTTCCCTGGACCCTCCTGAGATAAACCTGCGCTGGGATATGGATTTGAAAGGAGCACCGGTTCAGGCAGTGCTGCCCTTTGACGATCGAATTTATCTTAATATCGGATATAAAGACGGCCATCGTGAAATTCATGTCATCGATAACATCAAAGGGAGCAAGCCCACAAGCCCGACCTGTGTCTACAATGGTGTACGCTCCAGTACGTTGGCTGCCGATCCTCCCACTAAAAAAGTATTTTTTCTCTCAGAAGAAAGGGGCCGACTATTTATAAATGTATTTGATCATTCCAATGGAACCGCCCCGGTAATGTCCAGTAAACCAGTGAAAGATGCGCCGTCGGACTTTTTAGAGCATATCCCTATTGCAGTCCTGGGAGCTAAAATTTTTGCTGTTTTCGGCGATAAAAAAGACTTGTGTCGGCTTGATGAATACAAAAGCAGCTTCGATACTAAAATTACCGGTAGGGTCAGGAATTATGCCTTGGCCGGTATGAATAAACAGGTCGTCATTAACTCACAACCGGTGTATTTTCAACTGTGGGAAATAGGCAGGAAGATTTGATCCGTGGTGAAAGTATTATCAGCGGTCCGGTAGTTTTAAGGGATAGAGCCGCTGTCGTTGGCATGCGGGATGGAAAAATCAGGTTTTACAAATTGAACAGTCTTTCTGTACAGGATGAATCCCCGGTATTTGGTTCTAACGAAAAGGTGCAAACATTGGCTGCTTTCAAAGATATGATTGCCGCCAGCAATCACAAAGGGAAAGTGAAATTGCTGAAAATAATAAATTAATAATATTTAATAGATGAGACATTATCTTATCAAATGATAGAATGAGGCTTTAAAATACTTAAAAAAAGGATGAAAAAAATGAAATGGTCAAAAGATTATAACATCTACATTTTGGGAATATTTCTATTTTTTTCCTGTGCAGGTACAGGTATGATTTTTCCGGAAATTTCCGTTGTGGATGGATTAAATGTGAAAGTACTGTACGATTTTTCCGGCAGCATGTATCCGGGTTATCCGGATCATCCGCGGCATGAAACAGGAGCTAAATATTTTTATGAATATGCACATTTTCGGCGCTGGTTGGCTGATTTTGTAACCTCACAAACACGCTTTAATGCAAAGAGAATTTCCATGTCCACTTTCAGATCGCATGAAAGATTTCGTCCTGGGGATATAAATTTAACTCATCCACCTGTAACAATTAGCCGATTTGATGTAAAAAGGGCTTTCTCTCAACCCAAACCCCCTGGTATCGATTACACGTATCTGGCAGAAAGCCTGGACTATTTTACTCGTAACTTTGAAGGACTGGTCTGGTTGATAACGGATAATCGTGTTGAGACAGGAGAAGGCAGCGGAACCACCAGGGACTTTTTTATAAGCCTGCGGGATACGGAAAAGTTCCGGTCAATTCATATTTACAAACTGCCTTTTGAGGACAGGACCACCCGT
>WVZO01000218.1:7592-9148 GCA_011772425.1 Candidatus Aminicenantota bacterium | reverse complement strand
ATCTTAAATTAAAAGACTTGAGTGTGGAACCCATTAAAATAAATATTGAACCGATTGAAGTAGATATTGAATACTACAAGAAGGGCTTTACAGAGGGTGGATTTATAAATCTTCCTCTCAGCGGCACCATCAAGAGCAATTTAACGCAGCATACCATTATCGGTGGAATATTATCAATAAAAGTAATCGGTTCTTTTATCCCGGATGCAGAGTCACAAAAAAAATACAGCATTAAAGAAATCCTGGGAAAATATTTTGATGAGGTGAAAGTAGACATTACGAGAGAAATTCCTCCTGGTGGTACAGATGAGTTAAATAGATTTTATATTAAGTCAAAGAAAGCCGTTTCACTTTCAATTTCCGGTATTGGTAACCTGATCGAAGCGGCAACCAGTGGAGTGCGGGTGAAATATTCCGGGAAAGGGCTGGTATCATCCAATCGAATCGATGTTGCCATAAAAAGAGAAGGAATAACACGTATTACTGGTATCTATTCAAGTACTGATATCCAGCCTGTTTTCGGTGCCCAGTCAACAATAACCAAAATCCAGGCCAATCCATCGGAATTCGATATTTCCTTTGCTCTTAAAACCGGGGCAGGAAGAGGCCTCTTATTCCTGGTAATATTTCTCTTACTGTTGGTTCCGGTAGTTCTTTTGATTCTTTTTATCACTCGTAAAGAGAGCTATCGTATTAGAAAAGGTGAAAAAGAGGAAATTGTGAGTTTAAGGCGTCTTGGCAATTGCATTATCTCCCAGGATGGTNNACCGATCTGGCCAGTCTCACTATAACTCCTGGTAAAAAAGATGGAGAGTACAATGTATTGATAGATGATAAAAAGGAAAGAAAGGGATTCAAACTTAAGATTGATCCTGTGAAAGAATCCCGTTTAGTAAAAGATAAAAATGAGCCGGTTGCCGGTTCATCCTTGGGAACAAGTTCATTGTCGGGTAACAAACCTGGACCGGGTAGTCATACGATCGATGCTCAGCAAAAAAGGACTCCCAAACCAAAAGTAACTATCCGTAAGCCCAGGTAATCGGTATGAACAGTATACTTTGAAAAATTTATAGGAGGAAAAAACAATGCGTAAATTAGCTTTTATTATTTTGATCGTTGGCCTTTTGCTTGGAATGGTTGCCAATGTTCCGTACTTGCTGGATGCCCAGGAAGATGCATCCGCTGTATCTGAATTTGAAGAGGAGGAGACTCCAAACATTTTTATGAATGGTCTGATCTTTATCGTCGGCCTGGTTCTATTGTGGTTTTTGTTTTATAGGTTATTATATCCATTCCTGCTGAAATACTACCATCCTTCTTATTGTAAAAATCTTTTCTGGTCGCTGCTGCTGCTTTATGGATTGGCGTGGCTTACCATTGCCACTTACCTTCTATTTGATATCGGGTATAGATATAATATTATGAAATGGATATTTGTTTTTATTGGGGTTATCTGGATTATATGGTTCCTGGTGATCATATTAAAAAAGGAAAAGGTGTATAGTTGAAACATTAAGAAACATTAAAAAAAAAGGAGAAAAAAACATGGCATTTGA
>WVZO01000218.1:6484-7536 GCA_011772425.1 Candidatus Aminicenantota bacterium | reverse complement strand
AAGAGATCCTTCTGAGAATGCGACGCTTAATCGTGGAACGCTTTGGCTCCCTTGGTGCATTACCTTGTATCGAATTTCTTCACATCGATACGGATCAGAAGCAAACCGCCAAAGAGCAATATGATTTAAAAGCAGATGATGATACACTGTACAAGAAAGTTAAGTTTCAACCCACCGAGACAATCCCCCTTACCATTGAAGGAGGAACAAAACGCTATATTGAAAATATCGATAAATTTCCTAATATTAAACGGTGGTTCCAGCACAAGGGGAAAATTGCCGGACTGGGAGACCTGGGGGAAGGAGCCGGACAAATTCGCATGGCCAGTCGATTGGCATTTTTCCATGAACCCAATTTTACAAAAATTTCCGATACCCTGAACCGGGTGAAATCAAAACTCCAGGACCCCAGGATTACTGAACAGGTGGCCAAACATAACTTCCAATTTGATCCCAAAAGTATGGAAGTGTATGTAATAACATCTGTAGGTGGAGGTACCGGAAGCGGTATATTCCTCGATATTGCTTTTTTGGTTAAAGACATTTTTGGTGACGCTGAACGGGTAGGTATGCTCTTTATGCCTAAATTATATGAAAAGTACCCCGGCCACCCCAGGATCTATGCCAATGGGTATGCAGCGCTTATGGAATTAAACAAGTATTCTTTCGGTCACAAATTTTTTGCCAAATGGAAGGGGCCTAACATAAAAGAAATTCTACCTCCCCCTTTCTCTTATACCTATTTCATCGATGCTACCAATGAGTCCGGGTTTACTGAAAATAATGAAAAAGCCATCTATCAAATGGCAGCAGAAACTATTTTCCAGGATTATTCCATCGGTGGTTTTGCTGCCATGAAGCGTTCCACCCGGGTGAACCTGATGCAGTATACCATGGATGTCTATGTCCATGACTACTGGGAAATCGGTATGAAAAAAACCACGAAGGTAAAAGATATAAGGGTACAAGGGGATACTTATCCTGCCCGGTTTAGCTCCATGGGATTGGGTGTTATTTCATTTCCTGTAGACAAGGTTCGCAGTGCCTGTGCC
>WVZO01000218.1:5703-6456 GCA_011772425.1 Candidatus Aminicenantota bacterium | reverse complement strand
AGACCCCCTGGAAAAACTCATCACTACTTTTCTTACCCTATCTGAAATCTCATTTTTTCAAGGGGAGTACGATAGAAGGGATGGCGGCGGCCGAATTGAGAGAATGGATATAGAAGAAGAGTTGTTATTTTATAATAAAAATGCAGGTCTAACCTTTGAAAATTACCTGTGGGAAAAATGCTTGAATGCCCAAAAAGAAATTGAAGCAGCACCTAAAAGAAAACTGGCCGGTATTCTCCAGGAACACCGCAAACGTTTCGATCAACTAATGGCAAAAGAAGACAGCGAAGATTACAAAGAATGGGGAGAAGATATCCGACTTATTGAAAGCACTATGAACAAGTATCTAAAACAAATAAAAACTGGAATCAGAAAGGAAGCCGACAGACTCGCCAATTCGCCTAAATATGGAATCGCATATGCCCTGTCTATTCTTGTTGCCTTGAAAGATTTACTGCCCAAAGGAAGTGAGAATGACAGCTTTAGATATAAACAATATTTTGAAAAGAAAATCAAGGAATGGCGGGAAGCCACCACCTATTACCTGGGAGAATTGGAACAATTACAGAGGGACCTGGATAAACATGACAGGAGTCTTATGTTCCGTGCCGAAGATATTAAACGCGATCTTGATCATCTTTTCGGAACAAAAAATGAACCCGGGGCATTCTATAATTACATGTTTGCCCGTGTCATGAAACAGATGGTTAAACGGGGAAAACAAATTTGCCAGCAGATCGATGATTTCCTGGG
>WVZO01000218.1:3500-5698 GCA_011772425.1 Candidatus Aminicenantota bacterium | reverse complement strand
TACTTGCCGATAAAGAAGATTACTTCTCCAGGGATTTTTATACCGAGAAAGAGTATTCGTTCTGGATGAGTCTTTACAGGGAAGGTGATGTTCCCAAATGGTATGAACGTTGGATGGGTACAGAGGAGAGCGAGGAGATGCATATTGAAGCCGTCGGAAATCAATTACTGAAGAATATATTCCAGGCAGACTCTGTGACGGAAGCACTGGCCCATATCGAAAAAACCCCCGAAGAGGAAATTGAAGATAAAATATTAAGATATTGTAAAGATTATTTTGCCGGTCAGGAGGAGCAGCCATCAGCACTTGAAATACTCATGGACGCTAATCGTTTTACAAAGAACCAACAAGAACAGATCATCAAAAGTGCTTATGAAATGGCGAGGGTATGGATGAGAGGAGGAGGTGTTGACCATGTTAATGTTCATTCACCGGGTTCCGGGCAAAAACCTTCTTACATCGGCGTGGATGGCAATGATATGGTAAGGCGGAAAGAGTTTGTCGACATCGTGGAAAAAATTAAGGGAGCCGGTGAAATAACCCAGTACCTCGATATTGGCGGTGAAAATAAAGCCTCTATTGTTTTTTATAACGAGTTGGCCGGGGTTACTGCCTTCTATCCCCAGTCTATTCCAGCAAGAGGAGGTTTAAAGCAGCGTTACAATGAATTCTACACCAATTCAAAAGACTTTGATCCCAATAACCAGGAAGAATTGCACACCGATAAAAATCGCTTTCAATTTAGCGACCTGATACCCAAAACCGATGAAGAAGTGTTCCGTTACAAAGGAGCTATAAGGGCATTTGTACTGGCACGGATCCTGGGACTGCTCAGGGTTGAAGAGTCCGAAACCGGCAAAGAGATTGTAGAAGATATCTACTGTTATGAATACCGGGACCCCTTTGATGGTACTTCCGATGAAATAACCCTGGGAGATGAGCTTAATTCCATCGATATGCTTTATCGTGACACCGGCGAGGACGAAAGTTGGCGTGATCAGATCCTGAACAACGTAGAAGAAACAATCGATACAATTATAGAAAAAGAGAAGTTAGCCAATTATCTCCTGGTAATGGAGTTTTACCTGCGAGAGGTTTATCCTCCCCAAAAAGAGCACGATAAAGACCGGGAAAATATGCTTATTACCCGTTTTTCTCCGCAGTATGCCATACTCGAATTAGAGCGCCGGCGAATTTACGAGAAAAAATTGGTTGACCCTAAAAAGAAAAAACAGGTGGTCAATGCATTAAACTCTCTCCGCGGTAGAGCCGATGATAAAGGAATGAAATACAGCGAATATGTTGGAGTTTTAAAACCCTTCACAAAAAAAGCGGGAAAATATGAAAGAATCGAAGAAACAACCCTCGGTGAATTGAAATCACAGTACTACGGTGCCTTTGCACTGGACCTGGCTAAATTAGGGCTGGTGAAAGAAAGAACCGTGAAGGAGCACATCAAAAAAATTAAGGTCACCGAACCTGCTGAGGAAGAGAAAAAGTCCACAGAACCTGAAGCCATGACACGCCCCTGCCCTGGATGTGGTAAGGATATAAATGTTCGAGCAATTTACTGCTTTCACTGTAAAAAAGAAGTGAGTGAACATGTGACCTGTCCTCAATGCGGCGAAACAAAAGTGCCCGCTGATTTAAAATCCTGCTGGAAGTGTGGCTATCATATCAAACAGGAAGAAAAAATAGAGTGCCCCAGGTGCTACAGTTTTAAAGGTTACAAAAACGATTTCCCCTGTAAAGTATGTGGATACAGTTTTGAAACAGGTGAACGTGAAGAAGAAACAGTGGGTTATTCAAAGAGTTTCGCAGAAGAAGCGGCTGCAGGTAAAAGTACTTCGGATCATTACCAAGCAGAGACAGAATCCACCGAAGAAAACAAAGGTGAACCCACTGGAGAAAAAGAAGAAGAACCAGGGGCACAGGATGATATGGCTGGATTCCAGGAGGAACAGGAATCATCCGCTCCTGGTCCCGGTGGTGATAAAGACCTCGTGGAGTGCCAGAACTGTTTCTCAATGGTTAAAAAAGGCCCCCGTTGTCCCTTCTGTCAGGCACCACTGGAATATTAATAAACCAGGAACTCTCATTTTAGGAGGTAAAAAATGCGGCAAAACAAGCCAACATTTAGGGTTAAATTCTTATTATTCATTCTTTTTTTTATGGGAATAGCTTTAACAGCGTTTGTC
>WVZO01000218.1:336-3414 GCA_011772425.1 Candidatus Aminicenantota bacterium | reverse complement strand
GTGATAACTCCACCAAAGGTGGAACCGGGACCGGATTTGTGGTGCAGGCAGATGGAGGCATCCGCTACATCGCCACCAATGCCCATGTGATCAGGAACAGCGTGAACTGTGAAGGACTCTCTGTTTTTGATTATACCGGGAACCGGCGCCAGGCCAAAATGGTGGGAATAGCCCTCTCAAAAGACCTTCACAATGATCTGGCCATTCTAAAAATAGAAAACATCGATGAAGGTAAGTTACCTCCACTTGAGTTATTAAATTCGTCTGAAACCGAACATGACGGGGCATCTATTATTACCATCGGGTACCCGGTCCTTGGACTGGCCTCAACTTATGACAAAGCCTCTGTCTCCAGTGAAGGGCGAATTGCACAGTATGATTCCAGTAAAAACTACTTCATTACGTCCGGGTTAAGTATAAATAAAGGAAATAGTGGAGGCCCCGTTTTTATCCTTGACAGTTATAAAGTACTGGGAATTGCTGTAGCCAAAGCAAGAGCGCAGGTGGCTGAGAATGTGGCAATGGTCATTCCCATCAATCGATTTAAGGATTTCTTTAAAGAAAAAACCGGGAGGAATTTAGAATGACAAATGAAAGATACAGGCAGGGCAAGACCGTTAAATGGGTATTATCGATAATTGCACTGCTGGGCTTGGCAATGCTTGCTGTACCCTTTTTACTTACTCCCCCCGCATATCTTTACCTTCAAATTAAAGACAATGTGTTTGAAGATTCCAGCTTTGAAGGAAAAAAAGGGGAGGTTATAAGCAGGGACACAGAAATTTCCCATCCATTCAATATACATAAATTTGGCAAAGATTACATTGCCAGGGTTGGACGAATCAATAGTGGAAAAACCAGTTGGCAGGCGAATGTTGAAGGGTATCATCCGGCTGATTTTTCCGTAGATATTCCACCCATGCAAAAAAAAACCGCGGTGGTTTCATTAAAACCAACGTTCGGACGTTTAAAAATTCTCGGAAAGAATGCGGTAAAACCGGATGCCCCAATAGAAGCAGAATTAAAAGTAAAATTGGGATCAGATGGCAAGGAGATATCAGGGAATCCCAATAATGGAATCTTTGTTTCTTATTTATCTCCGGGACCATACACAATAAATGCTGATGCACAAGGTTTTTATCCTTCAACAAAGGATAATTTAGAGGTAAATGAAGGAGAGACAACTGAGGTGGAGATGCCCCTAATTCCCTGGCTAAAGGAAGATGAAGTCGCCAGGATCGTTCTTACCTGGGATAAAAACCCCAATGACCTTGATTCCCATTTATTTCTCCCGAGACATAGGGAATTGAATACGCGCCATGTTTACTATCCGTCAGCCAATATGATATCAAAGAAAAGAGACGCATTGGCTGCTGTGCTGGATGTGGATGATACCACATCTTACGGTCCCGAAACCGTCACCATTTATAAGACTCTTAGTGGTACTTACAATTATGCGATTTATCACTATTCTGGCTCAGGCTCTATTGGCAGCACATCAAAAGCAAAGATAAAACTAATTACCCATAATAATGACATTCAAGAGTTCTTAGCCCCTCCCACCTGTGAAAAAAAGTGGTGGTATGTATTTGATTTAGAGATAAATGGTGGGGAAGTACAAATTCTCCCTAAAAACGAATGCCTTCCCCAAATGGGCTGGAAAACAGGACAGAAAGAAAACAGCGGCAATCAGTGAAGGTATTATATTAATGTATCGGAAATTCTACAAATTGTTGATAATAGGGAATTCCCAGACAACCATTCTGCTTATTCCAACCAGGAATAATGGAATGGTGGAATGGTGGAATGGTGGAATAATAGCATTTCATACCATGATTTGTCAGGGTAGAAAATGGCAACAAAACCAGCGGTCCTTCCAGCTTCCACCGCAGGCGTTTATTTGCCCGAAGGGCACCATTCCATCATTCCAATTGGGAGCGAAGCGACCTAAGTTCTAATTGAGGAGGACTTATGACATCTCAAAATAATTCGGATAAAAAGACCTCTTTTGTTTTGCCGATCATATTATCCATTTTTTCGATGATTTTTTCTTTTCTCTCAATAGAGCACGAAATTTTCTTTACACTGCCTCCATTTCTTAGTTCCGGGATCGAAGAGTTTGATTGCTCTATAAGAAAAGATGAAAGAGAAAGAAGTGGAATGACCTACATCTNNAATACCCAAAAGATCAATCCCGCCTGGTTTAATTATCAAAGAAAGAAGATAAATGATTTTCTTGCTGACCCAGATAATGATTTTGGTAATACCAGCTATTCAAAACCCCCATTGTTTATGCTGTGCAAAGTAAAATTATGCCAGGCCATCCTGGAATTCAGACATGAAAATGCGGATTTCGAAATCTGGACTTTAGGTGATGATGCAGCGAAACATTATTGGGGAACATTTGGAGAAACAGTCGCAGGAAGAGAATCAGTAAAAGAGGCAATTAAAAAAATAATAGATATTCCTCAAAGTTCTTTAAATACTGACTTTGTAAGTTTATTCGATAGGATATTTGAGAACCATAAAGATTTAAATCTAATGAAGGTGTCCCCGACAGTACATAACTTACCCGGTGTTGTCCTGGTATTGGTGAGTGACTTACTTCATGATGTGAAAAGAAAATTAAATTTGAACCCAACCAGGAATGATTTTGAGAAAACATTAGATGAACAGAAAAGAAATTTGAATTGGATAATAGATAAAATATCCGAAGGGAACATATTGGTGGATATCATCGAATTGAAACCCCGGAGAATTAGAGAACACGAAATACCTGTTTGGGAAATTCTAAACCGTAATAAATTCCTGGGTTCCCGTTTAAAAAAGATATCTATTGAAAATGAAAGCATCGAGTCTCTTTTTCCAACAATAAATTCTCTAAATAGGATAATATTTTATTACAATTATGCCTCTACAATTTTGAAATCCTCGGTATATTTAAAATTTGATAAAATCGGTAATTACAGTATCGGCTTGGATCCCGATAAAGACAACTCCAAAAAAAGTTTAAAATATGAGGTAATGAATGTAAGTAATGGAAATAAGGAAATCAGTGCGGGAAAAGCAGGGAATTTT
>WVZO01000218.1:0-274 GCA_011772425.1 Candidatus Aminicenantota bacterium | reverse complement strand
CTGCAGTACTTTTTCGTCTGGTGAAGGTTTCCCGGACCTAAAAATATCCTTCTTAGATAAAGAAAAGATCAATTATTCCATCCCGATTGTTTTTAAAAAGAAACCCCTTCCCTTAAAACAAAATATATATGTATGGGCAATTTTTATTTTACTTTCCTTGACATTTTTCCTGGTCATACAATTATTTTATAGATCAGCCCGTTTTCTTAAGCTTAAATTCAGTATAAATGCCAAAAGGAAAGAAAGATCGGCATTAAGACCTCAGGAAGTCACC
>WVZO01000529.1:1354-3113 GCA_011772425.1 Candidatus Aminicenantota bacterium | reverse complement strand
TCTGCTTTTGTATAATAAGGATATTTCTTGACCAATTCATCCACTGCCGGACCTGCAATCTTGATAAACCGGACCTCTACCCGGCCGGAGGTGGCTTCTTTAATATTTCCATTGGGATGACCGACTGTATAAAAAAAAGCATCGATGCGTTCATCCTGGAGCAATCCGGGGGCTTCCACTGCTTTTACATATTCGGCAATGATATCCTTTTTTTCATCCAGGCCAAACGCTTCCAGCGCATCCCTGGCATTCTGCAAAGGACCTGAACCCGGGTTCCCGATATTAACCCGTTTTCCTTTGAGATCGGTGATTTCAGTCGCCCCGCAATCCACAGAAGCAATCAACGTCACCGATTCGGGGTGAATGGAAAAAACCGATCTTAAGTTCTTCTGCGGTCCCTTATTCTCCCACTCGGATAAACCGTAATAGGCCTGGTACTGCCGGTCCGATTGCACCACACCGAATTCAAGATCACCGCTCAAAACAGCATTAACATTGTAAACAGACCCTGCGGTAGACTCTACTGTAGCCTTGATATGGTAGGTATCCATTTTTTTGTTAATCATTCGACAGATGGCCCCACCAGTGGGATAATATATCCCGGTTACAGCACCTGTGCCGATGCTGACAAAATCCAATTGATTGCATCCGCTAAAAAAAACACCCAATACAAGGATCATTACAATGACAAAAACAACCTGAAATGGATGTTCAAGCTTCATATAATCTCCGGCTGAAAGATTTTACGTAAATTTAATAATAGATTATAACAAAAAGGAAACAATTGGGCAAAATTTAAAGAAGCGATGTACAATGACTGTCCGCATATGAAAAATTTTTGCAGATGTTTCACGGGTCCAGGCCCGCAGCGCGGGCGGCCGTAGAAGGTCCTTCGGACCATATAAAGGCTTCCTTACCAGAATCAGCCCATTGGATAACCACGTTTAAAGTTGACAAGTGTTTTTATGTGGGAGGGTGCTTCAAACGTTTGGGGAAGCCTTCAACTTACTTTATGATTCCAATGGGGTAATATGTTTCGAACAGCGTAGTACAGGCTGACCATGAATAAAAAGCTTTTGTGGATGTTTCACGGGTCCAGGGACACTTACAGTGCGGTATTAAGGAATATCCATGGAGACAACACATCGTTTGAAGCGACGTACGCCGTCCTGGTACTGCAAATGCTCCCCCACACAGTGGGGTTTTTTCTTTATATTGAAAGCAAAATCTGTTATAATTCTTTATGCACTATTTTCAACTATTTATTCGGCTATTTATTGATTTGTTTCGGGCTTTAAAAAAAAATCCCAGGCTGATAAAGATTATTATCGGACTCCTCCTGGGTACGTTTTGCGCCATCATTTATAAAGTAAATGTAGATGAACTGGGAGAGTACGGTATTGCATTCGTTTTTCTTATTTCATTCGTATTCGTGCTGCTTGTTTTGCAGCTCGTAAAAAAGGGGGCCCTGCCTACAAAAATTATTATTGGCATGGTACTGGGGATCGCAGCAGGGATTGTTTTTAGAGATCAAGCCGCCTCCTTGAAACCAATCGGGACTATATTTATTCGCTTGATCTCACTGATTGTGGTACCGCTGGTCTTTGTGTCCCTTTTTCTTGGGACTGCTTCTATGGGTGATCTGAGAAAACTGGGAAGAATTGGTGGTAAAACCCTGTTGTATTATATGACAACCACGGTTATTGCCATTCTCATCGGGTTAGTTTTGGTTAATGTCGTACAACCGGGAAAAGGTGTA
>WVZO01000529.1:0-1278 GCA_011772425.1 Candidatus Aminicenantota bacterium | reverse complement strand
CACTATTTCCGATAACAAGCGTCAGACTCTTGTTGATTGGTTTGACAGTATCAACGAAGGGATTTTCAATGTTATTCACATGGTGATGAAACTAGCTCCTATAGGCGTTTTTGCCTTGCTGGCCTCGACAATTGGCAAGTTCGGTTTCGATGTGTTGGTTTCCCTTCTCAAGTACGGAGTATTGGTAATTATTGCCCTGATGATCCACGCCGCTGTGATCATTTCATTTGCGGTTAAAATGATCGGTAAATTGAGCCCTGTCAAATTCTGGAGTGCGATTCGACCTGCTATGCTGGTGGCCTTTTCTACCTCTTCATCAAATGCCACACTCCCGGTTACCATGGAATCGGTAGAAAAAGAACTAAAAGTCCCCCGGGTTATTTCTTCGTTTGTTCTTCCCTTAGGCGCTACTATTAACATGGATGGAACAGCGATATATCAATGCATATCCATTTTTTTCATTGCTCAAGTCTATGGTATTGAAATATCCGTAGCTAAAATGGTAATTATTGTTCTCAGTGTGGTTTTAGCCTCTATAGGTGCGGCAGGTGCACCCATGGCCGGAGTACTTATCATGGTAATGATCATGCAGTCCAGCGGGGTCCCGACTGAGGGAATTGCCATGATTATGGGGGTCGAACGCCTCATGGATATGACCCGAACCACGGTAAATATCATCGGCGATGCATCGGCAGCGGTGGTAATGACTCAACTGGAAAAGAACGCTTAGGAAGGGCGTTTTTTTAAAGCTTTTATCACAATTAACCAGAAAATAATTGCACAGGCACTGATAATAAATACAAACCTGCCCCCCTGGAGTATCACCAGAGGAATGGCCATGGATGTCCAGAGTCCGCCGCCCATGATGGGTTCATGTAAGAGTTGTTTGTACCCGAAAGCAGAAGGGGCATCGGTTTCGTTTTCAGGGTCCACCGCCCGCAAAAGGAGTAATCCGGTTGCCGTTACTCCCATGGATTGGCCCATCTCTGCAATAGACCGTTCAAACCAGTGAGAGGGTAGAGATTGCCTGGCCAACAAGGTAACACAAAATACGTTCCAGGCAATACCAACACAAACAAGAACCAGCAAGGGAATAAGACCCCGGGCGATCACCTGCAAACGGATGGTACTAATGGCAGCAACAACCAAATAATCCAGGGCAGTACCGGATAAACGCTGCATCAGTGAATGGTCTATCGGCGAAACATTTTTAAATTTAGATACAACAATCTGCACAACTAATCCCCCAAGCATACATAAAGGAAATAGAGGAAATCC
>WVZO01000324.1 GCA_011772425.1 Candidatus Aminicenantota bacterium | reverse complement strand
CCCTCCGTGCGGATATACTGTCCAGTATTTTTATCTACAGGATGGACATAAAAACTAAAAAAGAAAAAACTTAAAAAATTTAAAAATGTCCATCCTGAAAATACTAAGCCTCCGGCAGCCAGGCCCCACTGCGTGGCGCATAGCGTTACGGAGCATTTGCAGAGCAATGGCGGCGTACGACGCTTCAAACGATGTATCGTCTCCATGGGTATTCCTTAATACCGCACTGTAAGTGCCCCTGTCCGTGAAACATCCGCAAACATTTTTGTTTAGGAAATAAGGTAAGGCACCGGTCCCCTTTCATTAATCCTTCTAAATCCTTTATAATCCGGAATATAAAAGTCACATTTTCGTGACGTTCAAACTTGGCAGCCATAATTTTTGCCACTCTCTTCTTGCTTTATAATCGTTTTTACTTTATACTTCCACCTGATGAGTTTGATATATTGGATATTAATTTCTGTTATTTATGCGGTGTAGATTAAGGAGTACAATGTGAGTGGGACTAGCATTGATAAAAAAGCAGGTGTGAACGCGGTTTTTGAAACCATAAAGCAAATCCTGGATGATGCCAGGGCGAATGCTTATCGCGCTGTAAACTTCAGCATGGTCCAGGCTTATTGGAATATCGGTCGGGTCATTGTGGAAGAGGAACATAAGGTGGATTATTTACCTGGCACTCTATTTTTTCCGCCTTATTAGGAAAATTCAGAATATGTTTGCCGGGGTTAAACGGCTATTTTTATTCCGATTGAAAGGAAAAGAAAGAGAGAGTAAAACAAAATATGATTCAACAGATGCCTCTATTTAGAAATTTGCTATTGGAGGATAAGGACGATCTGCTTGAGTACATGTGGTTAGAGGAGGCAGCATGGGAAAAAAATGGGGGGTTACCATGCTCAGATCCCTTGACTTTCGATAATCAATCCCTTATAATTTTTATGTGATTGAAAAAGGAAATTTCCTATGGTGTCTTGCGAGAAATGAAAAGTTTTTGGCTCAAACCCCTTTAATCACAAATCATTGGCTATGGAGGGCGAAAAATGCGGATACTGACATTAAAAAGAATAGGCGCTTCGGCGGTACTGTTTTTGTTGATTTTGGGTCTGTCGACAGCCCAAGAGAAGCTCCCCACAAAGCACGATACGAAGAAAACGGTTTTTAAAAAGGGAGCACTATCGAAAACCTCACCCCTGACCCTTGAAGTGCAGCAACTCAGTGGAGATTTTACCCGCTGGGGAAGGGTTATGACCATTAACACACGACGCAAGTTGGTGTTTCGCACCGCTGCCAAAGTGGGCTCTATTCCCGCAGCCAGCTTTGAGGTCAAGGACCAGCGTGACAACGTGGTATGTAGCGGTCAAGTCAAGGGTCCCCTGGGGACTCTGAAGTCTGGGAAGGGACGGGTTCTGACCATCGATTTTGGCGGCTTTCTGCCCAGTTTTCCCCCGGCGAGACCGATGAAGTATTACGTGCGCGTCACGCCACTGAACACTTCCGGGAATACTGCCGGAAAATCCTCTCGAGCGGTAGTCATTACCTATCAAAAACCGTCCTCCAAAGTCACTAAGTTTACGGACACGGGGCTGATGGATATTGCGCTGAACTCCCGCAGATTAAGGGCGGCGCTGGCAGAGATTACTCAGTCTACTGGTGTGCCCGCGATGGCCGCCACTGTAGTTAAGAACCATGTTCTATACGCAACGGCTTCTTGGGGGGTTAGGAGGATAGGGCAGTCCTCAAAAGTAACCAATAAGGATGATATGTGGCAGTTTGGTTCCATAACTAAAGTCTTTACCAAAGATCTCGTTCGCCGGATGCTGCTCAGCAAAAATAATATGTCCTGGAACACCAGGATGGAAAATGCGCTGCCGTCGAGCTATGTGAAAGTCATGCATGCAAATCTCAGAAAGCGCACCATTAAAGAAGTCGCGGATCATAAGGCAGGTCTTGCCAATTCCTACGAAGGGTACCCTAGCATGTTCCCAAATCTAGGTAACCTTTATAAAACCCGTGCGAAGCACATCCACCTTGCAATTGCTAAGAAACCACCTTTCCCTGCAGGTCAATTTAACTATTCAAATTTTGGGTACGTGCTGTTAANNGGACCTGATCCGACCTTTGAACAAGCTATAATTAATACACACTTTGCACCCAATGGCATCACGAAATGGTATTGGGGCGAAGCAGGGGCACTCAGCGGACAAGTCTGGCCGCATACGTCTCCCGGGGGCATTGTCACCCCCGTCAGCAGCATCAAAAATTCCCTGCCTTACAATACCTATGCGCCAGCGGGACATATCAGCCTAAGTATTAGCGATTGCAATAAACTTTTACGTGGATATATGAAAGGAGGTGGTTACTACGTGGGTGGTTTTGATGGGTCCAATGGCCGGAATTACGCACGTACCCATATCAATACAGGCAAAGGCTGGGCCTATATGATCTGCACCAATGTCGGCGGAGACGCGGGCATTTCTGCAGTGACGGCCGTGCAAAATTGGATTAATGCCAATTTCAAATAGGGACTAGTCAAGAAAATTAATGGGCACAGAGTGAACTAATGAAAAAACAACTACTTATCCTTTTAGAGTTGGTGCCGGCCACATTAGTGCTGGGCTGTGAGTCAGGCGATCTGGTGTTCATCGGTATGGCAGGAAGTTTGAGCTTCTGAAAAGATTATTTACCTGGCACCCATTTTCTCGGGATCATTCAACGCTTAATACAAACTTCCGCCAACCCCTCGAAAAAAAAACCTATTATATAGAACTTTGTTTCAATAACAACCTTTCCCGTCTTATCAATAAAGCCCCACTTTTTATTTACATGTCCGATAGGAAAAAGAGAGACTTTATTACAAAAGAAGAGAAAAAGAAAAAAAAGCAAAATAAATTGAATTTTATTGATCATTCTTACCTCAACTTCTTGGATATAAGGTCTAATTATAACTGAATTAAGATTTTTTCAAGTTTGCCTTTTCACCTACCCCCTTTTCTCTCTTCAAAGAGCTGCTTTGTTTGTAATTTGGGATTTGTGATTTGTAATTTCCCCTGAAAGGGGTAAAAGGCGTTTTAAATACGTCCGAAGGACACCTCTATTAATCTCTCCTACCGCACGGGCACTATGAAAAAACTTCTGCCCTCCGTGCGGATATACTAAACCATACTTTTATCTCCAGGATGGGCAGTAATATCTGCGAGCTCAAAAAACGTTAAGCCTGCCCATCCTGAACTCCTATGCCTCCGGCAGCCAGGGGGGCTCTTTTCGAGAAAACCGCCCCCCTGGACCCCCCCGCAAAAGCTTTTGTTTTGAATTTCGGTCATTGTAATTTGGAATTTTCATTGTTCTCCTCTTCGCGTGCCTTCGCGGTTAAAAAAACAAAAAAATCTCCTTGATAAAGTCTTACGTTTGTAATAAAATTAAATTGTTAAACAAAAAACAGGTAAAAGCGAGGTTTTAAAATGGCAAATAATAACAGCAATCTTACAAAAATCATGGATGGATATCTTAAGCATGAAGCTGAACGAAACGCACAGGGAATTCCCGCCCTTCCCCTTGACCCTGAACAAGCCGAAGGGGTCTGCCAAATGCTGCAATCACCCCCGGCAGCAAAAGAAGAGTTTTTATTAAACCTTTTTAAGAACCGTATTTCTCCCGGTGTGGACCCTGCAGCGAAAGTAAAGGCAGATTTCCTGGGAAAATTGTTAAAAGGTGAAGTTAAATCACCGTTAATCACTAAAAAACAAGCGGTCGAAATCCTGGGAACCATGATCGGCGGTTACAATGTCAGGTATCTTATCGATGCATTAAGCGATCCGGGATTGGCTGACGAAGCGGTTAAAGCTCTTTCTTACACGACATTGGTTTATGATGCCTTTGATGAAGTACTGGCTCTTTCAAAGACCAGTGATGCTGCGAAAAAAGTCGTGGAATCCTGGGCTGCAGCCGATTGGTTTACCTCCAAGGCAGAAATCCCTGGAGAAATTCAAGTTAAGATTTTTAAAGTAGATGGAGAGACCAATACGGATGATCTCTCCCCGGCAGGCGATGCCTGGAGTCGCCCGGATATTCCCCAACACGCCCTTTCCTTGGGTAAAACCCGTTTCCCCGGCGGAATCGAAACGATTGCTGAGTGGCGAAAACAAGGTCACAAGATAGCTTTTGTAGGTGATGTTGTGGGTACAGGTTCCTCCCGTAAATCTGCCACCAATAGTCTGCTGTGGCATATTGGCGACGATATCCCGGCTGTTCCCAATAAACGCAGAGCCGGTATTGTTATTGCCGGTGTCATTGCTCCAATCTTCTTCAACACGGTGCAAGACTCAGGAGGTCTCCCGGTTATTGCCGATGTAACCCCATTGAATATGGGAGACGTTGTAACTATAAATACCAAAAAAGGAAAGATAATCAACGAATTCGGGGATGTGCTTGCCACGTTTAAAATCACCCCCAATACTCTGGCTGACGATTTCCGGGCTGGCGGCCGCATTCCCATGATTATCGGACGCTCGTTAACCGCAAAAGCCTGCGAAGCCCTGAACATGGATGAAACCGATCTCTTTATCAAACCGGAAAACCCCATCCCTGCTAAAGATCAGCAATATTCCCTGGCCCAGAAGATTGTGGGGCAGGCCTGCGGTTTGCCCGGGGTTTTACCCGGAACCGCCTGCGAACCCAAAATGACCACGGTCCTGTCTCAAGACACTACCGGCCCCATGACCGCAGACGAATTAAAAGAATTGGCCTGCCTGAAGTTCCAGGCCCCCCTGTTTATGCAGTCTTTCTGCCATACAGCGGCTTATCCCAAACCTGCGGATGTAAAAATGCACAAAACCCTGCCTCAATTCATTACCGAACGAAAAGGCATTGCCCTGCGCCCGGGCGATGGAGTGTGCCACAGTTGGATAAACCGCATACTCGTACCCGATACCCTGGGCACTGGCGGCGATTCCCACACCCGTTTCCCCATGGGCGTTTCTTTCCCTGCCGGTTCCGGCCTGGTGGCCTTTGCCGGCGCATTGGGGTTTATGCCCCTGGATATGCCCGAATCCGTACTGGTTCGCTTTTCCGGAAAGCTAAAAACCAGGATCACACTGCGGGATGTAGTAAATGCCATCCCCTATACAGCCATACAGAAAGGATTATTAACCGTTCCCAAGAAAAATAAAAAGAACATTTTTAACGGTAGAATTCTTGAAATGGAAGGTTTACCTGACATCACGGTTGAACAAGCCTTTGAATTAACCGATGCTGCTGCTGAACGCAGCGCGGCTGCCGGATGCATTAAACTTAACGAAAAAAGCGTCATCACCTTTCTAAAATCCAATATCGCCCTCCTGGAAAAACTGATTGAAGAAGGATACCAGGATGCCGAAACCCTGCAAAAACGAATCCATGCCATCGAAGCATGGCTCAAAAATCCCAAATTACTCTCCGCCGATAAAAATGCCCCATACGCCGCCGTCATTGAAGTAGACCTCTCCGAAATCAAAGAACCCATTCTCGCCTGCCCCAATGACCCGGATGATGTAAAACTTCTCTCTGAAGTCCAGGGCACCCCGATCCAGGATGTGTTTATCGGTTCCTGTATGACCAATATCGGCCATTTCCGCGCGGCTGCAAAAATCTGGGACAAAGAAAAACCCAACCCGGACGTACGAATTTATATCTGCCCCCCTACCCGCATGGACCAGGCAAAACTAAAAGACGAAGCCCTGTTCTCTGTCTTTAACCAGGTCAATGCCCGAATCGAAGTGCCGGGATGTTCCCTGTGCATGGGAAATCAACTGCGGGTACCGGAAGGTGTAACTGTATTCTCCACTTCCACCCGGAATTTCGACAACCGTATGGGAACCGGTGCTCAGGTTTACCTGGGTTCCGCCGAACTCGGGGCAGTGGCCGCTGTCAAAGGTAAACTTCCTACCCCGGATGAATACGTTGACGTGTACTCAAAAAAGGTGGCTCCTCACGAATCGGAAGTATATGAATATCTCCAGTTCGATCAAATGGAAGACTTTGACCGCATCTACAAATGGAGGGATTTATAATATTCCACCACAGAGACACGAAGGACACGAAGAAGAGAGAGCTCAGAAAGTCAGAAGGTCAGAGGGCAGACGGCCAGGAGGAGAAGGGAAGAAGGTGAAAAGACAAGTTAAGGTTTCCCCAAACGTTTGAAACAGTGACCTTTTTATTAACACACGTCTATTTCAAAATAAGCCACCTAACTTGTTTGATCCTGGTAAGGAAACCTTTAGATGGCCCGGACGGGCCTTCTGTGGCCCGTCACGCTATGCGCCACGCCGTGGGGAAAAATTAAAAAAAGAGTTGACAAACTAACAATTGTATATTATAATAGTTGCATCGTACAACTAAACGAAAATACAATAAAATGTTAAAATGGATAGTATGAAATGAAAGAGAAAAACAAGCAAGTGGATGACGTGAGGTTTTCACAACTGGTGGGTCAGTTGTTTCGTAAGCTGAACCTATTAAACCGTGACCAGAAAGTGTGTCATGGAATTACCCTTGCCCAGTGCTGCGCCATAGAAACGCTTGATCAGAAAGGCATGTTGACCATGAACCAACTGAGCCGGGAACAGGGAGTTACGCTGAGTACAATGACGCGGGTGGTGGATGTTCTGGTGAGGGATGGTGTTTTAGACCGGGTCAGTCGTCCGGAAGACCGGCGCAAGGTTTGTATTCAACTGACAGGAAAAGGTGAAGACCTGGCAGGAACTTTAAAAAAGTGTACAGAGGATTATACCGGGAAAATACTGGAACAAATCCCGTCGGAGAAGCATGGACAGGTGATCGAATCCATGGAACTGCTTTTAAAAGCCATTGAATCATCCAATCCAAAGTGCTGCTTTTAAATAGTTAGCCACGAAGGCACACGAAGAAACACGAAGAAAATAAGGAGACAAGACAATGAATGCAAAAAACGAAAAAAAAGCAACAACATGCTGTGGTTCATCAGCACCGGCAGTAACAGCAGACCTTCCCCCATGCTGTTCATCGGTGCAAAAGGACAGGGGTAACTGGCAGCCGGATATCAAAGGCAAATATATTACCGGCTGGATCGATACAAAAATTGGGCAAATACCGCAAGTACCGACGACACTTAGTAGATCGGATAAATGGGGTAATTTGAAAGTCAGGTTAGCCATAAAGCGCATGAAATACAAGGTTGAACCGGGCCTTTATGCGGTAGGAAACCCGGATAGTGAGTCAATGGTGCTGGTTACTGCCAACTATAAATTGAGTTTTGATACACTGCGAAAAGAATTGACCGGGATGGATGCCTGGATACTGGTATTGGACACAAAAGGAATCAATGTCTGGTGTGCTGCTGGCAAAGGAACCTTTGGAACCGATGAACTGGTTCACCGGATCGAAGTCACCGGTTTAAAGGAGATAGTGACCCATCGACGATTGATTGTGCCGCAGTTGGGAGCTACAGGGGTAGCGGCTCATAAAGTAAAGAAACGTTCGGGTTTTTCAGTTATTTATGGTCCTGTACGTGCGGCTGACATTCGGGTTTTCCTGGAATCCGGCATGAAAGTCACCCCGGAGATGCGGCGGGTCACCTTTTCTGTTTACGACCGCTTGAAAGTGATTCCAGTGGAAGTGACAACAGGAGCCGGGATATTGCTCATTATTATGGCTGTATTTTTTCTACTATCAGGATTAAATCGCAGTGGGTATTCGTTTCAGTGGGATGTTGGTATTGCTTCGGTTTTAAACCTGGTTATGGCCTATGTGGCAGGGACTATTTTGGGACCATTGCTGCTGCCCTGGCTGCCGGGTCGGAGTTTTTCGTTAAAAGGCGCTGAAATCGGTATTATTGCCTTTATTGTATCTTATTTCAGCAACCTGGCCGGCACACATATTGTTCAGATCGCAGCCTGGTTGTTGTTGATTGGGGCATTATCTTCTTTTTTGACCATGAATTTTACCGGGGCTTCGACGTATACGTCGTTGTCGGGAGTAAAGAAGGAGATGCGAGCGGCTGTACCACTGCAAATTGTCGCGGCTGTGATCGGGATAGGGCTGTGGATAACCGGAAGGTTCATAGGCGCATAGCGCAGGGTGCAGGGTGCAGGGTGCACAAATTTTTTACTTCTCTGTGCTCTCTGTGTCCTCTGTGGCAAAAAAAATGATAAAGAGGTGAATCAATGAAGAAACATTATTATTTGAAGAATGTGGTTACATTAGGCTTAGACGAAGATAAATGTAATGGGTGTGGGATGTGTGAAAAGGTTTGTCCGCACGCCGTTTTTGCAATGAATGAGAGAAAAGCGTTGATTGTGGACCGGGATGCCTGTATGGAATGTGGAGCGTGTGCACAGAACTGCCCGGTGGACGCTATTGAGGTAATGGCCGGTGTAGGATGTGCGGCCGCCGTTATCCGGGGTTCTATCGCCGGAACCGAGCCCTGTTGTGGCCCCACGGATGACACCTGCGAATCTGCCAAAAGCTGTTGCTAACTGACATTGAAAAAACAAGAAAGTAGAGTAATCAAACTGCTTCTAAACTCTTGCATTTATTTCTTAAATATGTTATTTGTTTATCTTTAAAGATTTTTTGAAGTTAAGAGTAAATAGAAGGAGTAAAATGATGTTAAAAAGGTGCTTTTTTATTTGTTTTGCAATCGGTTTAAGTCTCTATCCCAACGTTGTTTCGGCCCAGTATTTTGATTATCACCGGGAAGAATCACCGGCCATCAGTTGGAACGGGGTGATTCTTTTTGATGCCCGCATGCTGGGTGTCGGGGGTATTTCTTTAATGGCCTCCCCGGCGTTTGCAGCTTCCATTAACCCGGCGTTAATTCCATCAACAAATAATATACTCATCGGCGCATCTTATGAAGTCATGGAGCATGAAGCCTTCCAATACTGGGGAGTCAATCAGGGCGTTCTGTTCGACCCGGATAACCATTCAGCTCGAAACTATCAACCCAGTGGTTTGACGCTTACTTTTCCATTGAAGGGCATCCGTTTCGCTGCCGGTTGGTATACTTCCAACATGTTGGAACTGCCGCCTTTTTATTATGAACTACAATACTGGGGCTATTCCGGGAGGTTTCTTGGAACAGAAAACACCTTTTTTGCCGCGGCCGCATTTAAGCTTGGGAAAACTATTGATATCGGGATCAAACTGGATGTAGTGGCTGGCAAACGGGACGTCGAGGTAAACGAAACCTGGAAAAGCTATCCTGTCGATATTCAACACCAGGAGAATCACCGGTTGTTTTACCTGGCTCCTGCTGTTGGGGTTGTTGTTACGATTTCCCCCACCTGGACATTGGGCGCATCATTAAGCCAGCCGATCCCGGGAAAAGCCCGCAGGACCCTGGATCGCTCCTTTANNTTGATCGCCCCACTCGCTTTTATTTGGGTACCACGTTTGCACCCTTTACCACCCGCGGCGATCCGGGAAAGAAAATCTTGACACTTGCTGCTGAACTAGTCTATACCCTCTGGTCAAACTACGAATACGAGTTTTATTCGGAGATATTACAGAGGAATATGCGAAATACACTTATACTGGCATTAGGCATGGAACTGGGTTTATATAACTTGTTTAAAACCAAAAGCGATTGGTTCCTTCGCCTGGGCTATCGCCTGGACCCGCAGCCCGTTACCGAACCGGAAATGTCTTTAAAAGGGTTAACCGGCGGCATTGGTATGCGGGCCGGCAGAGTGTACCTCGATGCCGGGGCCATTTACATCACTGGCTCGTATCAAGGAATTAAACAAAAACATTGGGTTTTAAATGGCACCATGCAATTGCGCCTGGGAAGAAAATAAGAAACCACGAAGCCACGAAGGACACGAAGGAACACGAAGGAGGTAAAGAATGTTTTTATTAAAAAGGATAATAATTGGGGTATGTGTTTTATTGATAATATCCAGCATGATATTCAGTCATCCGGGGCAGGCTGTCGATGCTGAAAAGCGGGTTGAAGAAGAAACCGTCATAAGCATGCGTATTAGCGATTACCAGGTGTATCTCAAAAATCATCCACCGCTGGATCGTCTTTATCGCCAGGGAGAGACGTGTGTTTTCCTGGTAAACAGTAAAGAATTAAAGTCAGTTAGACAGGCCGGCGCCGCGATACTGACACAGGAGTCTTTAGATTCTTTCTTAAAAAAACTCCCCGGGACAGATGCCCTTTCCCGTCAAGCAGGAGATATAAATGGTGCTTATCATAATTACAATGAAACCCGGACCCTGCTGCAAGAATTGGAATCTCGATTCCCGTCGCTGGCCCAGGTTACCAATATCGGCTATTCTATTGAAGGAAGAGAACTGAATGTCATCAAAATAAGCGATAATGTAAGCAGTGAAGAGCAAGAGCCCAATATTTTTATTGCAGGGTGTCATCATGCCAGGGAGTGGATTTCTGTGGAAGTACCGCTGCTTTTTGCCCAATATTTATTAGAACAATACCCTGACAACCCGGAGGTCAGGCGCGCAGTTAACGGGGCGCAAATTTATATCATGCCCCTGGTGAACCCTGACGGCCTGGAGTATTCCATCCATACCTATCGGATGTGGCGCAAAAACCGGCGGTATAATGGTAATTTTAGTTGGGGAGTAGACATCAACCGCAATTATGGTTACATGTGGGGATATGACAATGAAGGTTCAAGCCCCAATCCCTGGAGTGAATTATATCGGGGAGCAGGTCCATTTTCTGAGCCCGAAACCGATGCAGTGCGGCGGTTTCTTTTGGATCACCCACCTGCAGGGTGTTTAAGCTATCACAATTACGGACAACTTCTTCTCTATCCCTGGGGATACACGTATGAACCCACCCCGGATGCCGGGGAAATGGAAATGATTGCAATAGAGATGAGTTATCGCATATTCCAGGTCAGCGGACGCTTTTATGAAGTGGGTTCTTCCGAAGCCCTCTATCTTACCAACGGCGGAACCATCGACTGGGTTTATGGAACCTTTGGGGCACCATCATATACCGTGGAACTACCGCCTGACAGTTTTAAAGAAGGCGGCTTTTTTACATCACTGGAATTAATCAATTCCACCTTTGCCGAAAATCTCCCGGCCATGCTCTATTTTGTCAATTACTTTATCACAGAAGAGAAAAAGGAAAAAACACGCCAAAACAAAACAAGAATAAGAAAACCCATAGTAAAGAAATAGCAAAAATGGGTAATTCGGTTGAGGAAATACGCATGGGGCGAACACAAAATTAAGGCCGAGCCCCTACGGAGCGTAAATGGCCGTCAGCAAGGCGTCTGCCAGCGTAGGGGCAAACCTTGTGTTTGCCCGGTAAACACCTCAGCATCTAAATACAAGGATTTTGGCAAGAGCCTCAATTATTAATTGTTAATCTTCAAGATGCCGTAAGGCCTTTAAAAAAACTTTACGCATCCTCACACCCTGAACCTCACCGGATACACCATCCATTATCCTGAAATCATAGCCACCTCCCCGCTGATAATATCCCACCCAGAAAGGATAGAAAATCATTTTAGATTCAGTGATTTCGCCTAAAACAAATTTTTGCTTCATCCTGAGCCTATGTTCTACCTGCAGCCATTTGTATTTGTCCAACGCCATCCGCCGGGCTTCGGACCGAGGTAAAACAAACGGACAAACCGGCTTATCGATACGATCACTGTACGTTATATTCTCCCGGATAAAAAATAAATTGTCACCCAACAACCCATCCAGCACCACAGCCACTTTTTCTTTTTGTTTCCCAGCCTCATCCGGGCATTGATGACATCGATTCTCCACTTCAAACAAATAAAAAGGCAAATAAATCAACTCGATTCGTTTGGGAAGAATGACTTTTTTACGAAAACGAAAGGGGAAAAAAAATTTCTGCTGTGAAAGGATATTTTCTGCTCCCTCCTTTGATATCTCCGGTGTCACGTACATATGTTCATCACATTATGATTGGGAATTGGCGTTTTTTTCTGACTTTCGTTTATTGATCCCGGCCTTGACAATAGAAAAAATACCTGCCCCCAGCAGCAGCACCCCGGCAATAATATTGGTTACTCTCCCGCGAACCAGGGGTACCTGCTCCGTGGCTTCTACAAAAAAGGTTGATACCAGAACGATGATGCCAAACACCAGCCAGAATATACCCATTATCTCCAGGGGTTCAAATTTCTTCCCCGATTCTAACGATTGTTCCTCAGAAACCATTTTTTCCTCCTATTTCTTCTCTTCTTCGTGTTCCTTCGTGTCCTTCGTGGCTAAAAAATCTAAAAGCTCAAATAAATAATTATTTGCAGTCCTAGAAGCACGGTGGTCCAGATTCGTAAATCCCGCCACCAACGTTGATCAGGTGCGCCTTTAAAAATATAGCTTTTAGGGCGAAACCAGGCCCAGATGGTCATGACAGCAAATCCTGCAACCGCTATAATCTTTCCCCAAAACAAAGGTATACTCTTCAGCCATTCATACATTTAAACCACCTCCTATTTCCCTTCTGCCCGTTTCTTCAGGACATCCTGGATGCCTTTATCCTTAATCACCAATCCGTACACCAGGCCTTCCAATTTTTCAATGGGATCCGGTTTCGTCAGCAAACTTACAACAACAGTAATCACCAATGCGCCTACAAACGACCACCATGCGATGTAAAGAAAACTCCACTCCATTACAAGAAAAAGGAAAGTAGAAATACCGACCCCTCCAAGGAGTCCGAACAAGCCTCCCCATTGGTTTGCCCGTTTCCAATAGATACCAAGGAGCGTGATGGCAAATGTGGGACCCTGGAAAATCGACAGCAGCGTTTGCATGGCAACGTAAATGCCCGGGAATTTTTTGGTCAAAGGAGCAAACGCAATCGCCCAGAGAATAAAAACAAAGGTCAATATCCTGCCCACTTTCAGGTAATGTTTATCTGAAGCCTTTTTAACAAAAAAACGCTGATAGATATCCCGGGTCCAGAGGGTTGCTGCTGAATTCAAGGTAGAGTCTACACTGGATATCAGGGCTGCCATAAAGGCTGCAAACACCAGGCCCGCCAATCCCGTGGGCAACAGATTTTTTATAAGCCAGGGGAATGCTTTGTCCATGTCTGATCCAGCCAGGTGGGGGTTGATGGCCAGGGCCAGTAATCCCGGCAGTACCACCAGCACCGGGATAAACATTTTAGGAAAGGCGGCAAACATCATGCCTGCTTTGGCGTCCCACTCGCTTCGTGCTCCCAGGGTTCGCTGGATAATTGCCTGATGGCAGCACCACCAGGCCGGGGACAATACCAATCCCAGACCGAAAATCATCCCCAACCAGGGATAAGTAGGATTATCCAGGGGAAGAAAAAGCGTAAAGTGCTGAGGGTGAGTGGGTACAATCTTATCCACCAGCCCGGACCACCCGCCCACGGTCCACAGTCCCAAAACAGTAAGTGCTATACCCCCGATAAACATCACCAGGAGTTGAACCACATCCGTCATGGCTACGGCAGCCAGGCCGCCGGTAATGGTATAAATCCCCACAATTAATGCAGTAACAATAAGACTGAGTTCAACGGGAATTCCCAGGTATTCATTGAGCATTAGACCGCTGGCCCAGAAAAACACACCAAGTACACAAGCCAGGAATGACCCCCAGAGCAGTGCCTCAATGACACGAACTGCAACATTGTAACGTTTCCCCAAAAACTCAGGAACCGTATATACCCCGGCCTTCCAGTAATAGGGCACAAAAAGCAAGGCGGCAAGTACCATAGCTGGGATAGCGCCAATCCATTCATAATGGGCCTGGGCAATGCCAAAGCGATAAGCACCACCGGCCGCGCCTATGTAGTCATACGCCCCAATATTGGTGCCAATAATGGACATACTGATCACCCACCAGGGCAGCATCCTGCCAGCCAGGAAATAATCCTTATCGGTTTTTACATATTTTTTAAAATAAAACCCAAAAAGAGGGATCGCAACCAGGTAAACAATCACAATAACTAAATCGATGCCTCCAATATCCATTTGCAACTCCGTTATAATATCTTCCTTTGTGGCTATATTCAATTTATTTCAGTATTATTAACGAATCGGTATCGGATACATAGGCATAATTACCACTAATAGTAATTTTTACGGCTTCACCGGGTGTATCAAAGGAGCTTACGAATTTGGGAGCCGCGGGGCTGCTGATGTCGATCTTTATCACACCTGATGTGTCATCCGCTATGTAAACATAATTACCGCTTACTACCGCATCGTAAGCAAAACCGGGAGTATCAAAAGTCCCGGTAATCACCGGGGTGGAAGGTTTGCCGATATTAACCACCTGTAAACCGGAGTCGCCGTCGGCCACATAAGCAAAATCACCCGCTGCCGCAACTCCATAAGCAAGCCCGGGAGTTTTTAATGAACCGGCAAGTGCAGGTGCTCTGGGATCACTTACATCCACGATCATCAATTTACCCGTATCGCTTTTGGCAACATAAGCGTATTTCCCTTTCACTGCCAGACCATAAGCAAAACCCGGTATTTTATAAGACCCGACAGGCGCCGGGGCAGACGGATCATTTATATCCAGGATATGTAAGCCGGAATAATCGGAAGTTACATACGCATAATTGCCTTTTATTACTATCACCCGCGTTGATCCCGGGAGTTTCATTTTTTTTATAGGATTCGGACTGGACGGCTTGACAACATTAAATATCATTAAAGAAGCACTCCTGTCTGTCATAAACACATAATTCCCTTTTACCGCTAAAGAATGTGTCCTGCGGGAAAAGACGAAGTTTTCATCCAGTACCGGGGCCAACGGATCGGTTACATCGATAACCCTTAAACCGGATAAGTCCCCACCGGCATAGACATGATTTTTCCCCTTTGCCGCGCATACGATAGAGGCCGGTGTATAATATGATCCCGCGATTTCAGGGGCTGCCGTGTTTTTAACATCCACAATCCATAAACCCGAAAAATGATCCGCCACATAAGCAAAATCCCCACTCACATCAACTTCCTGGGCATCATTGTATATGGGATATTTTACAAAACCGGCAAGCCCGGGAGTTTTAGGATTGCCGACATCTACCACATGCAAGCCGCCTTCAATATAATTGGCGATAAATGCATACTTATTGTCTGCGCTTAGTGTCACACCGTGGGCATTACCATGGGGTTTATAAGAAGCGGCGATCACCGGTGCGGAAGGATTTCCCACATGAATAATTTGTAACCCGGACACATCATCTGCCACATATGCATATTCTCCAGCCACACTCACTCCTTCCGCCCTGCCGGGGGTATCGCAGGTACCCACAAGAACCGGGGACGACGGGTCGGTGACCCTGACGATTAACACCCCCGTATCTCCATCCGCCACATACGCATAGTCACCGTTAACATCGATACCCGCCGCATGGTCAGGGGTATCCAATGTACCGGAAAGCACCGGAGCAGAAGGATTGCCGATATCGATAACCTGCAAACCGGATTCGCCATCCGCCACATACGCATATTTACCTGAGACTATCACTTCGGCAGACTCACCCGGTGTATCCAATGCACCTTTACGCACAGGTTTCTTCGCATCGGATATATCCACGATATATAACCCCTTGTCACCCGCTGCAATATAAGCATGGCTGCCGCTTATGTCAATGCCGGAACCTCCTCCCAGGAACAACGTTGAAACCAACTCCACCTTCTTTTTATTGGAAATATCAAGCACACCAAGCCCATTCTTAAATGAACAATAGGCATAATTGCCCTTTACTTTCACATCCAGTAATCGTGTCCATAATGTGCTGCCGGCATATTCGAGTTTCAAAGAAGGTTTATTTGTATCCTTTATCTTTGATTCCCCCGGGCTTTCACTTCTCGAACACATTGAAAATAAAACAGATGCAGCAGCCAATAAAACCATTATTTTTGTTTTCCAGCCCATTTTATGAACCTCCGTTTAAGCACTTACAGTGCGGTAATAGGCAACATGTTTTACATATTGCATATCCCACCGCAAGTGGTTTTTATTTCAAGTGCAATCTTGAAACAAACGTAGTAACGTCTGACCTTGAACCTTGAACCTTCAACTGCTCCGGTTCAGATTAAAATGCCTTGTTTCCAGCCCAATTTAATCACTTCGATTTTATTAAAATCGCTGTTTCCCAGGCCGTATTTTACATCAGCGGCTTTGATATGCCTGGGAACCGTTGGCAAACGATTTTTTGGGCCGAAATACTCACGCCGTTTTGCCATGATGATCTCAAGGCCCAACGCATCCACGGCCACAGGGTCTGTACCCACGATAATCCCTTTATAAGGCCACACATAGCGGCGATT
>WVZO01000630.1 GCA_011772425.1 Candidatus Aminicenantota bacterium | reverse complement strand
GGACCCCAGAAATATCGAATAACCAGGTTAAACCCGTACAAAACCGCCGTACTGATCAAACCGCTTTTCAGGATATTTCCCAGTTCGATGATACTGACGAACCGCCAGTTAAGTTGATATACCTGGAATAAAGCTAACGTTGTGATTTTTATCGCTGCAATAATTCCCAGCCAGATGAGAAAGTGGCCGCGGTACTTCGCCGGATAGGAAAAGCCAAAGCGTAAATAAAAAGATAAGAAAAAGCTGAAGGCGATCAACACGATGTCAAAAAGCAGAAAAAAAATGGTCCGTTTTAATCGTGTCGGTATGAGTAGATGTTGTAGATGTTCAATCAGTTTCACCGGGCATCTCGATATTTTTAATATAATTTAATTTTAATATACAATTCTATCATTTTTGCTGGAACTATTCAAATCCCCACGACGCCCTATGGCGTGGGGAGCCATAGGTTTACCTGTTTCACTACATAAGCGATCTGTTTTTCTTTCAAATTGTTGAAAAAGGGCAGCGCAATGGTACGCTCTGCGACTTTTTCAGTAATGGGCATATTACCGGGTTTCCAGCCCAATTCCCGGTACGGGGGCTGGAGATGAATAGGCGTAAAATAATTGGAACATTGAATTCCTTTTTCTTTTAAATGCTGCAAAAGATTATTCCTGTCATTTTGATCAAAGCGGTCCGCTAATCTCAAGACGTATACAAAGGGAGATAAATAACAATCGTCCGGGACGTGCGGTGGGATTAACAATCCTTTTTCAAAATTATTTTGAAAATGTTTATCATAAATTTCTTTTACTTTTCTGCGTTTTTGGATAATTTCCTCGATCCGCTGCATCTGGGCAATACCCAAGACGCAGTTAATATCGCTGATGCGGTAATTGTAACCCAGGCGTGCATGCTGGAGCCACCCCGCTTCTGCATCCCGGCCCTGGTTGCGTAAACTTTTAGCAAGGGCTGCCAACTCATTATTGTTGGTTACCAGCATCCCGCCTTCACCAGTGGTGATCTGCTTGTTGGGGTAAAATGCAAAAAGCCCGGCATCCCCAAAGGAACCGCACTTTCTACCTCTTTGAGATGAACCCAGGGCTTCGGCTGAATCCTCGATAATATGGAATCCGTATTTTTTGCCCAGTCCCTCAAAACCGTACCCATCTGCCGGTACACCGAAAACATCCACGTAAATAACGCCTTTTACCTGTTTCTTTTTAGCGGCAGGCAGGGAGAGATAGCCCCTCTCAACGTTCGCCGGTGTGATGTTATAGGTATTTTCATCGATATCCACAAAAATAGGTTCGGCGCCTTCATATAAAAGGCAATTGGAGGTAGCTATAAAGGAAAAGGGTGTG
>WVZO01000634.1:381-2374 GCA_011772425.1 Candidatus Aminicenantota bacterium | reverse complement strand
GGTTTGATCAGTACGGCGGTTTTGTACGGGTTTAACCTGGTTATTCGATATTTCTGGGGTCCTTTCAGTCTTCCCAGGGCAGTAATAGTCATTGAGGCCATTATCAGTTTTGCCCTTATCGGCTTGTTAAGAATCTCAAAGCGGTTTTATATAGAATTTTCTTCTCTGGGTGGTGCGGGAAGACGAACCCTGATTATTGGAGCGGATGTAATTTCTGAACGGTTGGTGAAAGAATTAAAGTCTTCAAAATCCAACAAATTGATTCCCATTGCGTTTATCGACGAGAACCGCATGCGCATCGGTACGCGTATCAGCGGTCTTCCTGTACTGGGGGGGTATGAAAAAATCCCGGAAGTGATCAAAAATGATAAAGTAGACAGCGTTTTGATCAACCTTCCTAAAGCTTCTCATAAAAAAGTCGCTGAACTGTTTCATCTTATCAGTAAAGCCGGTGTGGATGACATCAAAATCGTGCCCCATGTGGATGAATTCCACAACAATATAAATATAGTCAAAGACATCAAAAACCTGGATATCGATGACCTGTTGTCGCGGGAATCGGTTAAAGTCGATTACGAAGATATCGGGAATTTTTTAAAAGACAACACTATCCTGGTGAGTGGTGCTGCCGGTTCTATTGGCTCTGAGATCGTCAGGAAGCTGGTGCAGTTCGGTGTCAAACATATTGTTGGTTATGAAATCGATGAAACCGAGGTGTTTCATTTACAATTTGAAATGGGAAAAATCCTGGGAGAAGGCCAGCAAATTGATATGGTGGTGGGTGATGTTCGTGACCGGAAAAGACTGGCACAAGTTTTTGAGATGTATCAACCAGACATCGTGTTTCATGCTTCCGCTTACAAACACGTCCCGCTGATGGAAGAACACCCTGAAGAGGCAGTAAAAACCAATATATTCGGGACTGTGAATATAGCGGAAATATCCCGTCAATACAATGTAAAGGAGTTTATCAATATCTCCACTGACAAAGCGGTCAATCCCACCAGTATTATGGGTGCTACCAAGCGGTTCAGCGAAATGATATGCAAATGCCTGAACAGTGACAAGACCCGGTTCTACTCGGTCCGCTTCGGCAATGTGCTGGGCAGCAGGGGCAGTGTGATTCCCCTTTTCTTGGAACAAATAAAAGACGGTGGTCCTGTGACCGTAACTCATCCTGATATCCAACGTTATTTCATGTCCATACCCGAAGCGGTCCTGTTGGTACTCCAGGCGGCTTACATGGGGAGCCAGGAAGGCGGCGAAATCTTTGTGCTTGATATGGGTGAACCTGTTAAAATTGTCCATTTGGCAGAAAGCCTCATCCGCCTCAATAACATGGAACCTTACAAAGATATTGATATCGTATTTACCGGCCTTCGCCCCGGCGAAAAACTCTTTGAAGAACTCCTCACCGCCGAAGAAGGCACCGACGCCACCACACACGCCAAAATCTACATCGCCAGAAAATGTTCAAACCTGGACCCGGAAACCCTCAAAGATGCATTGGCAAAACTGGAAAAATCCCTGGCTCTCAACTCCCCGCAAAACATAAAAGATATTTTAAAAGAATATGTTCCTTATTACCAGGAGATTTCAGAGCAAAACGTTGACAATTGAGAACTTAGTTCGCTGCGCTCACAATTGGAATGATGGAATGTTGGAATATTGGAATGATGGAATAGTGAAATGTTGGAATAATGGTTAATCTGAAGTTGTTTAAAAACCCGGGAAACCTTCTGCAATCAATTGCCGGTTTCAAGTGGTTATTCGCTAAATTAGTACTGGCCCTGGCTGTCCTGTTGCTTTCTATCAAACCCTTTTTATTTACATGGAATTTTATACAGGCGGTGTTTCATCTCCACAACGATCAATCCAAAGCCGGGCCTTATATGTCAGCCGCTCTTACTTATAAACCTTCCGCATACAAAATATTTAATGAAAATCATTCCCTGGTTATTGAACGTTACCTGGTAAAAACCGCCATTTGTAC
>WVZO01000634.1:0-355 GCA_011772425.1 Candidatus Aminicenantota bacterium | reverse complement strand
GTAACGTGTATGTGAAATTCAAAGACAACTTCTATCTCCAAAACTTACTGGGTAATATCGCTGAAGATCGGGACTGGGAAAACCTGGACGAGGTTTCCTTTGACGTATTGGCAGACGAAAACATGAATTCTTTAACCACTGCGATTATTGAAGAAATCAATACTAAACTGGACCAGGGATTTATCAGGAACCTGGCGGATTTTGCCTCCTGGAAAGGGAATATCCGTTTGAGTCAACATTTGGTTTCCGCGTATCCAATGGAGGGTGTACCGTTTCGTACTAGTGAATTAAAGGTATGGGATTTTAATGAATCCCTGGCCCGATTAAAAACGATATTGTTTGGGAAATATAAACT
>WVZO01000756.1 GCA_011772425.1 Candidatus Aminicenantota bacterium | reverse complement strand
CTGTAAGTGCTTAATTTTTTATTTTTCCCTTTGATTTTATTTTTTAGGGGTGGTAAAATGGTGCCATGTGGGAATTGTGGATGATAAATGTGTTTTTGGGGAGTCATAAAAATGGGGGATGATACTGCGCAAATACAGACACCAGCACAAATCATCGTGGTGGAAGATGAACGAATCGTTGCCCTGGACCTGGAAAGAGGTCTCCAGGAATTGGGATATCATGTGAACAAAGTAGTGGCTACAGGAGAAGCAGCCGTGGCCGCTGCCAGGGAGCAAAAACCGGACCTGGTGCTGATGGATATTCGTTTACAGGGGGAAATGAACGGGATTGAAGCCGCACGAATGATTCACAGCAATTATGATATCCCGGTGGTTTACCTGACTGCCTATGCCGATGATCAAACCCTTAAAGAGGCTACCACCACCGGTGCCTATGGTTACCTGGTTAAACCATTTGAAGACCGTGAATTGAAGAGCACCATTGAAGTGGCGCTGTTCAAACACAAAATGGAACAGGAATTAAAAGAAAGCCGGGCGAGATTCCAGGCAATTTTTGAACAAAATGTCGATGCGATTGTCCTGTTTAAGCAAAGCAATTTCAAGGTTATCGACTTGAACCCGGCGGCAGTATCCCTGTTCCAGTCCAATAAAGACGAACTAATAGAAAATTTCCAATCTGTCTTTGAAAACCAAAAGATGTACCGGGTGTTTATGAGGGAGATCATTGAATTCCATGGAAACAGGGACAGTAAAGAGTTGTCCTTTTTTGATCGCTGCCGCCTGCGGAAAAAAGACGGCTCTGAAATCATTTGCAGTGTCCAGATCAATGTCATCAAACTCCAGGAAACCAACGTACTGTTCTGCGTATTTCGTGACATCACGGAAAAGATAAGAATTGAAGAAGAGTCCCGGGAGCTGCAGATCAAATTGATGCATGCGAACCGGATGACGTCCCTGGGTACCCTGGCTTCCGGTCTCGCCCATGAAATTAATAATCCCAATAATTTTATCATGTCCAACACCCAAATTATCCAACACGTATGGGAAGACACCGTTCGCATTCTCCGGGAATATCATGAGCAAAAAGGTGATTTCTCTTTGGGGGGACTGCCTTTCTCCCAAATCGATCACGTGGTTCCTCAACTGCTAAAAAATACCGTTGAGGGAGCGCGGCGGATTAAACATATAACCGATAACCTGAGAGAATTCTCCCGGCCCAAAGAAGCCCGGGTGGACGCCCGGATTTCTATTAATAAGGTACTCCAATTTTCTATTACCATACTGAACAATCAAATTAAAAAATTTACGGACGCTTTCTCTTTTGAGCCGGGAGAAGACATACCGTTTTTCGAGGGGAATCCCCAGCAGATCGAGCAGGTGATTATCAATCTTATCCAGAATGCGCTTCAAGCACTGCCGGACAGGACCCATGGGGTCCGGGTCTCTTCTTTTTATGATAAATCCGATCAAACCGCTGTGGTAAAAGTAGAGGATGAAGGTGTGGGAATGAACAAAAAAATAATGGACCGCATCACGGATCCCTTTTTTACTACCAAACAGGATCAAGGAGGTACAGGATTGGGGCTTTACATTTCCTATTCCATTATCAAAGCGCATAAAGGCGTATTGGAGTTCCGGTCCCTACCGGGGAAAGGTACCACTGCCACTATTAAACTTCCTGTATCCGTACCAAAACCCACTGCCCCGGAATCCATTGATCCTGAGGGAGAGGAACAATGAATTTATTTTCCGGCGATTCCCCCCAGGTGCTGTTGGTGGATGATGAACCCCGGACATTGTTGAGTTTCAGTATAATGCTGAAGAGTTCCGGGCTGCACNNTCCGGGCTGCACCGGGTGGCCGCCATTGAAGACAGTCGAACGGTCATGCCTTTCCTGGAGAAAAACCCGGTAACGCTGGTGGTCCTGGATCTTTCCATGCCTTTTATCACGGGTCAGGACCTGCTGGTGGATATCCGGGAGCGGTTCCCGGAAATCCCGGTGATTATTATGACTGCCACCAATGAGATCGAAACTGCCGTGGAATGTATGAAAAAAGGTGCCGTGGATTACCTGGTCAAACCAGTGGAAAAGAACCGGTTTATTTCCAGTATCCAGCGGGCCCTGGAAATCCAATCCCTTAAACAAGAGGTTTCCCATTTAAAAAAACATATTTTATCCGATAAATTGGCCAATCCCGAGGCGTTTTCCCTTATTATTACCCGGGATAAGCACATGTTTTCTATTTTTAAATATATCGAAGCCATTTCCCCATCGCCCCAACCGGTGGTGATTACCGGGGAGACCGGT
>WVZO01000645.1 GCA_011772425.1 Candidatus Aminicenantota bacterium | reverse complement strand
GGGTGTTATGATGAATTGGTAGAACTGCTGGAAAAATTGGGGTACCAGGAGGTGAAGGAAAACCTAAACACTGAAATGGCAGGGCCCATGAAAGGCCCGGTGTTTTCTCACCTGGAAAAGAGAACCGCGGTTTTTCTCGGTGATATTGTTGACCGGGGACCGAAAATTATCGATACCATTAAGCTGGTATATAATATGGTTCAATCAGGCAGTGGTTTTTGTGTTCCCGGCAATCATGATCTGAAACTCACGCGAAAATTAAAGGGAAGAAATGTCCAGGTTAATCATGGTTTAGCCGATACATTAAACGAAATCGATGCGCTGCCTGAAGACATACGAGATGCGTTTATAAAAGAAACAGTGACTTTCCTGGATGGGCTTCCCAGTCATTATGTTTTTGACAGGGGTAAGTTAGTGGTGGCCCATGCCGGGCTTAAGCGGGGAATGCAGGGGCGCATGTCCAGAAGGGTTCGCGAGTTTTGTCTTTATGGTGAAACCACTGGTGAGACGGATGAATTCGGATTACCTATCCGTTACAATTGGGCAGAGCGGTATCGTGGGTGGGCGGTAGTGGTTTATGGACACACGCCTGTTCCAGCGGTGGAGTGGTTAAACGATACGGTAAACATCGACACCGGATGTGTGTTTGGTGGTAAACTGACAGCCTTGCGTTATCCTGAGAAGAAATTTGTCTCTGTACCGGCCCGAAAGGTGTACGCAGAGCCTATAAGGCCGTTTAAGCCCATTTAAGCCTTCGGCGACCAGGGGGTTCTTTTGAAAAACCACCCCCTGGACCCCCACAAAACTTTTGTTTAGAGAGAGTCATGGATATTGCCTACGCCTTGGGACCGTGGGGTTGAAATCTATGCCTATTTGGTTTAAAATCTTTCCATTATGAGACGTCAAAACGAAAAAACAAGTACTTTATCTTTCATTTTAATGTTTTTTGTTTTAGCTTTAGTTATTCCTTTTTCCGCGGCAAATCCGCAAAAACATAATGGCCATGCATCAATCAAAAAGAGCGAATTGGTGCTCATTCGCGGGGGTGAATTTATAATGGGACTGCAAAGGCCAAAAGAAGAGTCAAAAGACAAAAAATCCTACATCGATGACCATGCACATAAGGTGGATGTGGATTCCTTTTACATGGATAAGTATGAAGTGACTAATGCCCAATATTACCAGTTTTGTAAAGCGACAGGCCGAAAATTACCGGAATTTTGGGGAATGAATGAATTCCATTGTGGTCTTGATTTTCCCGATCATCCGGTGGTAGGGGTTTCGTATGCGGATGCGAAAGCCTATGCAGAGTGGAAAGGGATGCGGCTTCCTACTGAAGCGGAATGGGAATATGCGGCCAGGGGAGGTTTAATTGGGAAAAATTTCCCTGATGGAGATGACCTGGACCCTAAACTTGCCAATTTTGCGCTGCAATCAAAAGGTACTGCTATTGTGGGGAGTTATCCTGCCAACAAGTTTGGGCTGCATGATATGGCTGGTAATGTGGCTGAATGGGTTTCGGATTATTACGACAGGGATTATTACTTGAAGAGTCCATATAAAAATCCTAAAGGACCGGAAATAGGAAAACACCGGGTCATTCGCGGCGGCGGCTGGCATTCCGGTAAGTTTTGTAATAGGGTGTATTACCGTAATAGTTTGGGTGCCGGGTGGCGTGATTTCAATGTAGGATTTCGCTGTGTCAAGGAGGTAGAGAAAAAACCTTCTAACCGATAGAAAAACCGGGCTGTCAACTTTTTAAAAAGTACATCCCTTGTAAAAATAGGGGAATTCCTATATAATGGAAGCGGAGAAACCATGAAGGATAAGAAGAT
>WVZO01000742.1 GCA_011772425.1 Candidatus Aminicenantota bacterium | reverse complement strand
GGTAAACCCCACGACATCGGTTATCCATTCTATCAAGGCTTATTCTACCATCCTTGATGTCCCGGATGCTGTAGACCTTGCCGTAATTATCGTACCGAAAGAACATGTCAAAAAAGTGGTGCAGCAGTGCGGCGAAAAAGGAGTAAAAGGAGTTATTATTATTTCCGCTGGATTTTCAGAAGTCGGACCTGAAGGCAAGGCCCGTGAGTTGGAAGTCCTGGATGTCATTCGTGAATATAATATGCGGTTGATTGGACCCAATTGTTTCGGGGTGTTGAATACAGACCCGGAGGTTTCCTTAAACGCTACGTTTAGCAAACTTTTCCCCAAACCCGGTAATATAGGCTTTATCACCCAGTCAGGTTCAATGGGTGAAGCCATCATGAGTCATGCCAACGAACTGGGCATTGGCTTTTCTGTGGTGGCATCCATAGGAAACAAAGCTGACATTTCTTCAAACGATCTCCTGGAATATCTCAAGGACGATCCCAAAACCGACATCATCCTGATGTATCTTGAAAATTTTGGTAATCCCCGGAACTTCACACCGATGGCCCGTGAAGTATCGCTCACTAAACCGATTGTAGCGGTAAAATCAGGACGTACGCGGTTAGGGTCGAAAGCAGTTTCTTCGCATACCGGTGCATTGGGCGGCATGGATGTGGGAGTGGATGCATTATTTGAACAAACCGGGGTCATGCGAGTAGATACGGTGGATGAATTATTTAATGTAGCGGCTGCTTTGTCCATTCAACCCATTCCCAAAGGAAACCGGGTAGCCGTGGTCACCAATGCAGGAGGACCCGGGATCCTGGCCACAGATGCTTTAGTTAACTCTGGCCTGGAAATGCCTGATTTGACACCTGAAACCGTGGAAGAACTAAAAAAGTTCTGCCCTGCCGAAGCGTCGTTTTCAAATCCAATGGACATGGTAGCAGGCGCCGGAGCCAAAGAATATAAAATGACCCTGGAAACAATAAAAAAGGATGAACGGTTTGATATTATCCTCCCTATCTTTGTTCCACCAGTGATTTGCGACCAGTTAGAAGTAGCCCAAAATATCGTGGAAGCCCTATCCGATACGGATAAATCTATATATGCCTGTTTACTGGGCAGTGGAGAAGATACCACCGGAATTGAGTATTTGAAAAAACATAAAATCCCGGTTTATATTTTCCCGGAGGCCATTGCCAAGACACTGGCTACCATCCATGGCTACAAGGCATGGCTGAACCGGCCCCAGGGTGAATTCCGTACCTTTGACGTTGACAACGCACGTGTTAAAAAGATCATTAAAAAAACAGTCAAGGGGAAAGAAGGTACCATTGTCGGAGAAGAAGCCCTTGAGATTCTCCAGGCTTACGGCATCCAGGCCGCAGGATATTGCTATGCCAATAGTGCCGATAAAGCAGCAGCCATCGCTAAAGATATCTCATATCCGGTGGTCATGAAGATCGCCACCCCGGCGGTCCTGCACAAGACCGAAACCGGCGGGGTGATCGTTGATTTACGTTCCGACGCCGAAGTGCGGGATGCTTTTGAAAAATTGAAAAAACGGGTGGGCAAACTTAAAGAGGGTGAACAGTTTTCAGTTGCCATCCAACGGAAGGTTTCCGGTGCGGTTGAGACGATTATCGGCATGACTACCGACCCGGCTTTCGGTCCGTTAATGATGTTCGGCCTGGGCGGCATATACGTTGAAGTGATGAAAGACGTGGCCTTTCGGATTAACCCCCTTACAGACCAGGACGCTAAAGACATGATAAAATCGATACGGTCATATCCACTTCTTACAGGAGCCCGGGGTGCCCCACCGGTAGACCTCGCTTATGTTGAAGAAACACTGCTGCGCGTATCCCAATTGGTGAAGGACTTTGATTGCTTTTTTGAAATCGATGTGAATCCCTTTATCGTATCCCCGGATAGAAAGAATTGCACAGCCGTTGATGCCCGGTTCATTGTTAAAGATTGCAAGTTTTAATTTTGGATTTGGGATTGTATACGTTTCCTTACTTTTTATTTGGAATTAAACAATTGCCTTTTTCGCAGAACAATAAAAAGGCTTCCCCCAGAAGCTGTACCGATTCGTTCTTGCTGGCTGCTTTTAATGGCTGAATAAAAAACGTATCAAATTCTTCGAATAGATACCAACCTAATCTAGAATAGGAATGATGAGACTCCCGAGCCCGTTTTATTTTAGTAAATTCATTATTCAACCCATAAAAGAGGGTCTCTTTTTTAATTTCTTTTTTGCTAAATTGCCGCAGATGGGTGGCAACAGCTTTAAAGAGCCTATCAATTACTCCTTTCCGGGCTATTACCAGCCCAGGTCGATCCAGTTTACATATTTTAACCGTGGTTTCTCCTTTGAGGGATTTACCTTCAATTTCACCATTCGGCAAGAAAATTAGATGTTCTTCCGGCCTATCGACTTCAGGGTGCAGCAGTAGAGGCTTCTCTGCAATATGGATTTCCGAATCCACCCGGCATGCCTCCATATCAAGACAGTCACCGTCCATCGGTGGTTCGGTTACTCGTTTCCCATCAGATGTATCAATGGGAAAATAAGTTGATTTAGCTCTATTACATTTGCTGCAAACCGGTACCAGGTTGGTCCATTCGTAAAACAGCCAATAATAACCAGGATGAGATTCATCGCCTTTGAGTTCTCCTTTTGGTCGGTAATGGTCTATTTGTATATCGCTTCCAGCGCTAAGCCGGGTTTCACAATACCCACATTTGTTTTTATATAAATTTTTTAAACCTTCAGAAAGTTTTTTTATATAATGGGTGCGATGTTTTTCAAAATCGTGCTCAATTTTTTCTTTCAACAGTCTTTCAATGAGTCTTTTAAATCGTTTTGATTCTATCACACCGGGTGAAGGAAGCTTGCTTCGGTCTATATGGATCACGTCTTTTTCTTTCTCCTTTTAATCGAAATCAAACAAATCATCGAGAAAATCCTGGTAGTTATCCTCAAATTATTTCAGGTCATCCATTATTTCATCAATTTCTAATGATTTATAATAATTATCTAAGGTTCTCATGTCAGATAACCGTTCATTGGCTTCCGGGATAATTTCTTCGTCCAGGTCGAAAATAGGAGATGTAAGAAGGTGATGGGGAAGTAGATTTTTAAAATCTACATGCACCCGTTCAATCCGAATCCCCTCTTTTTTGGACCGGGTTACCTTGAGGAATACCGAGTCTCTGGGTGCTCCTAAAAGAGGAATTTCGCTGTGAGTGGCTGCAATGAATTGGATCTTAGGGAACAACCCGGATAGTATCGCCGGCAGTCTCCTCAGCCATTTGGGATGCAAATGGAGGTCCAGTTCATCGATGATCACAATTCCTTTAAAATCTCCAGGATGAATATCTGTTTTTCCATCTTTTTCGTATTCCTTGTAGAATCGTATCAACAGGTCACCGATCATAGAAATAATACTTTTATTCCCCGCAGCCAGCTTTTGAAATGGAATCGGATCAAAACCGGAACCACCGTCCTCACGGTTCTCTTTTTCGATGTATAAAATCTCCTTGTTTTTCCTGTCCACTATGATATCGGCACCATGGGGGAGAAGTTTAAGTAAAATTCCCCTGACAATATCATACCTGGGGTCCTTGTCGAGGTACCACAATACCAATTCCCGTTCGATGTTCAATGATACACCGTCCGCATTAAACATGCTGTAGGTTTTGGTGCTTCTCCCGGTAATTTCGCCCGTGGTGCGGTCACTTTGTATCACCAGTCGTGACGACCCGTATGCAGCAAAATAATTAAAAGGTTTAAAGTTCGTTTTTTCAACTTTATTGACCAGCACTTTTCCATTATGATAAATTTCCACGGCGATTTCACTTTGACTGTCAGGGTCCAGTAAAATTGTATTTTGATCCCTGATCCCGAAGAGCCCTATAGTAAGAGCACGCAGTACAGCAGTTTTGCCAAACGCATTTTCACCGGTAAGGAAGACCCACCGGGCATCAACAGGAAGATGTATGCCGGTGTCAATAATGCCGTGATAATTTCTGACCTGTATTTGTTTAACCGCACAGGGCATTGGGACCCTATTTTTATTGTCAAGAAAATCCATGCGCTTATCTTATAAAAATAAAAGGGAAAAGTCAAGGTGAGACAGTTTTTTATCTATTTGTAATTTTCATCTTTTCTTCTCCCCTTCGTGGTTTTTACCGCATTGTAAATGCCCTGGTGGCTAAAAACAATTCGTTATTTTCTTGACAATACTGCTTCATTTCCTATAAAATAAGAGCATGAGTAACAAGGCATTTCAAATTACTTTGATCGACAGTATCTTGAATAGGAAAACTACACATGCGTTGAAAAAGGAGGAATAAGTTATGGATTTAGGTTTGGAAGGCAAAAATGCAATTGTAACTGGTGGCAGCCTGGGTATTGGTACGGCTGTTGCACTTGGATTGGCACAGGAAGGATGCAATGTAGCCATCAATTACCGCCGCCATGATGCTGAAGCCAAAGAAGTGGTCCGCAAGATCAAGGAAATGGGCCGAAAAGGGCTGGCCATCAAGGCGGATGTTTCCAGTTACGATGACGCCCAAAACATGGTAAAAACAGTGATTGAAGAGTTCGGCCGCCTGGATATCTTGGTGTGCAACGCCGGTATCAATTGGGACGGCGTGATCTGGAAAATGAGCGAAAAACAGTGGGACACGGTAATCAACGTGAACCTTAAAGGCTATTTCAACTACAACAAAGCCGCTGCCATGGTTTTCAAAGATCAGCGGGGTGGAAAGATCGTAAACATCTCTTCAATCAATGGCCTGAGAGGCAAATTTGCCCAGACCAACTACTCCGCTTCCAAAGGCGGCGAAATAGCCATGAGCAAAGCCCTGGCTAAAGAACTGGGAAAATTTAATGTGAATGTTAATGTCGTTGCCCCTGGCATGGTGATGACCGAGATGGCACTGAATATTCCCCCCGAGTTCCTTAACAAAGCTGTGGATGAAACGGTCCTGGGCAGGATTGCATCTTCTGAAGACTGCGCCAATGTGGTGGTCTTCCTCTGCTCAGACAAAGCCCGTCACATCACTGGAGAAGTGATCCAGGTTGACGGCGGTCAATACATATAGGATATAGGAGGCTAGTGACTATGACACGAGTTGGAATTATTGGAATTGGTCACGGTGTTTTCGGACGCCGCAGCGACGCCACTGTTCAAGAATTGGCTTTTGAAGCTTTTAGTGCTGCCATGAAAGATGCCGGGATCGACCGCGAATACCTGGACGCATCTGTAATCGGTTCTGTTCCCGAATACCACAAGCAGCGTTCCCTTCCCGGTGTTGTCCAGGAGTACCTTGGGCTTAATCCCACACCCACATGGCTCACCGAAGTAGCTTGCGCTTCCGGCAGTGCAGCCATTCGTACCGCCTGGATGTCCATCAAAGCAGGGGTTCACAATATTGTGGCAGTCATCGGCTGCCAGAAAATGACCGAACTGACGACACCGGAAATCCTTGCCCTCATGGGTAGGGTCGGCGAGGTGCAGTGGGAATCTGTTTTCGGTACGACTTTTCCCGCTTATTACGCCATGTTCGCCCAGCGGCACATTCATGAATTCGGCACCACCCGCGAGCAATTACTGGAAGTGGCTGTCAAAAATCATTATTACGGGGCCAGGAATCACTGCGCTTTGTTTCAGAAGGAAATCACCATGGAAAAAGCACTTGCATCGGAAGAAGTGGCAACGCCTTTGCAGGTGTACGACTGCTGCGCCAATGCAGACGGTGCTGCCTGCGTTATCCTGGCCAGCGAAGAAAGAGCCAAAGAAATATCAAAAAAGACCGTTTGGCTGGACGGCATGGGCTGCGCAACCGCCAGTATGTCAGTGCTGCGGCGGCCAAACCTGGTGGGCCTGCCAAGTGCTGTAAAGGCCAGTTCCGACGCTTACAAAATGGCAGGCGTGGGGCCGGAGGACATCAAAGTGGCACAAGTCCATGACTGCTTCACCATTGCCGAGATTATGGCTTATGAAGACCTAAAGTTCTGTAAAAAAGGCGAAGGTGGAAAGCTCATCGCTGACCGTCAAACTTATGTTGAAGGAAAAATACCGGTAAATGTGGACGGCGGTTTAAAAGCCAAGGGCCATCCGATTGGTGCGACGGGTGTGTCCCAGACATATGAAATTGCCAAACAACTGCGGGGCGAAGCCGGGGAACGACAGGTCGCCAACGCCGATATCGGCCTCACTCACAACGTGGGAGGCATCGGCCAGTACTGCTTTGTCCAGGTACTGAGGAGGGATTAAAACATGTTTGAATGGTTCGGAAAAGTTAATTTTTCACCGTATACAAAAGTGACTGATTTTGCTCAATATTTAAAAGACGGTCGTCTCATGGGATCGAAATGCAAAACATGCGGTTCAACGTCTTTCCCTCCCAGGGCTGACTGTGATAAATGTATGAGCGGTGAGTTTGAGTTCTTCGAGATGAGTGGAAAAGCCAGGCTCCACACGTATACCAAGATCGTAGCCGCCCCAACCGGCTTTGAAGATGTGGCCCCTTATATTGTGGGCGTGGCGGACCTGGAAGAAGGCGGCCGGGCCCTGGCCTGGATCGGCGAAACCATCAAAGAAGAGGAAATCAAAATCGGCATGGAACTCCAGGTGGTTCCCCAAATCTTCGAGGAATTGGAAGAAATCAAGGTGTACTACAGCCTGGAAAAACCAGGCACCACCTGGGTAAAAACCAATTCAGCACGCTAAAAATTAGCCGCGGATGAACACGGATATAAAGATTTTTAGCCACTAAGGACACGAAGAAACACGAAGTTTTTTTATCATTTTTTCTTTGCGTTCCTTCGCGGCTTAAAACAATCAGGAGGTAGTAAATGAATAAAGGAGACTTGATGTTTCCCAGGGCCAGGATTCCTTATGGTACATGGGGAAGCAGTTATTTCCCGGCCTGGCAGCTGTCACCGTTGGCAGAAGTTAATATCGGCCAATTTGCCGGTGAAGCCATGAACAGGATCCTGGGTAAAAGAAAAATTCCTAAAAGTCAATTAGAGTATCTTGTAATCGGTTCAA
>WVZO01000623.1:856-1396 GCA_011772425.1 Candidatus Aminicenantota bacterium | reverse complement strand
TAGAAAAAAATTTATCGCCGTCAGGCGATTAATACCCGCCCGAAGGGCACCTATTTATTTTCTTTAAGTTAGCGTTTATGCCTGGCAGGGCCATTGATCCATGAGGTTGGCAAATAAATGGATAAAAGGAATATTGTTTTAAAACTCATCAGTAAACGTAAGGTGTGGTCTGGTATCTTACTTTTTTCGTTTTGTTTAGTTCTTCGCTGTTACCCTCAGAGCTACCAGATACAACACTATTCAGGGGTGGATGGCCTGGCTGATGCTCGCGTCCATGATATCACCCAGGATCACCGGGGCAGGATGTGGTTTGCCACCCGCGGCGGAATTTCTTGTTATGACGGTGTTTCCTTTGAAAACTATACGATGTCGAACGGTCTTCCTGCCCGGGCTTTTCTCAAAATATCCATTGACCGAAACGGACGAATCTGGGCACTGTCCGATCCGGTTCAGCAGGGGAAGTTCTCTGTTGTCTTTTATGATGGCAGCCCTGGGGCTGCGTGGCATCAAATCGAAGAGTTGGAAGTCAATATCCTTAAT
>WVZO01000623.1:0-841 GCA_011772425.1 Candidatus Aminicenantota bacterium | reverse complement strand
TCAACTAATAGAACAAGAGAGAGAGAATAAACCTATCGTGGTGATTGGTACAACCAAAGCAGGCTTATTCCGCTGGCAGGGTGGAAAATGGACAAGATTGACCACAGAAAACGGTTTATTAAGCAACTCCGTGAAGGGTATCGCGGTATGGAAAGAGAAATGTTATGTAGCCACGGAAAACGGGATATCAGTGCTAAAAAACGACGGTACCATGGATAACCGCTTGAATCGATTATTGGACTTCCCCTCAAGAAAAATAAAAGGAATCTGTGTCGAGTACAACGATAAGTATCCGGGGTTTCATTTAAAAGACTCCCGGTTATGGATTTATGGGCTTCAATGGCTGGGGTATTTATATTTAGATGAAAGCAATAATAATGAAATGGTTCTATTCCAACCGGGTATATCCTTCAGTAAAGAAGGGGAAGCCTACAACCTGCTGCCGGATTACCGGGGGGGCTTGTATATTGGCAACCTCTATGATGTTTATTATTTTAATTATAAAACCCGGACATTGGAATCTCTTCATATGATCAACGGTCTTATCAGTGAAGCGGCCTATTCCATGTTCATTGATTTTGAGAAGAATGTGTGGATATCCTGCGGCCGGGGACTCAGTAAAATATCGAGCCGGATGTTCAGTAATTTTCAAATGATACACGGGCTGTTGGAAGATGAGGTTACAGCAGTGCTGGAGATTGACCCCGGGAAATTTGTTTTGGGCCATAACCGGGGGTTGACCTTTTGGGATGGGAATAAATTCTTGGAAATGCCTTTTTTCGGAGAAGATGGCGCTGAGCTTCCATTTACCAGGGTATTGGATTTGAAAGCAGATTCAAAG
>WVZO01000703.1 GCA_011772425.1 Candidatus Aminicenantota bacterium | reverse complement strand
AGATTAAAGTAAGATTGATGGGCGATTGGGTCTGGGTCTGAGAAAGCAACGGTTCATCCCATCTTACATAATACGATGATAGTAACTGACAAAACAGTTCTCCGCTGACCTGGTGCTTTATCCTGAGTTCAAGGTTTCCAGTGTCAACAAAATCCTTAAAATCCACGACTTGCTTGATTTCATTGTTTTCTTCATTAAAAACGATATCTTTTACAAGATTATTATCCATCCACACCCCAACATTGCCAAAGATAGGTTTTGACCATTTAGGTAAGGCTTCAATGAGTACTTTCAACGTAAGTACAGTGGCCTGGGTGGAACCCCAATTACCTAAAGCACTTTTGTGTTTGAGTAGATAGTGAATGATTTTTACGATATTAAGGGAGTTATTATTGCTTTCCAGGTTTGCCAGTGCAGCGATTGCCGTGGTTTCAATATTTGCAACTGAAGTAGAAGCGAATCCGCCGGTGACATAGGTAACAGGGATCCAATAAGTCCCGTTTTCATCGTTTTTAACCAACTGATTCAGCCGTTGAATAACCGGGGCGGCATCCTTTTTTGCTTTTATCATTGCTAAGGCGCAGTAACTTAAGGCATTGGGATTATCCGCATAAGATGTATAATTTTTTTCCAAGTAAGCAATGGCTTTTTTTATACTTTTGTTACTTTTATCAAGGCCGGAATGGAGTAATGCCCAGGTAATATAAGCAGTGGCGGCAAAATCATTGTTCCTGGCTGACGATGCCGCTCCAAAATGACTGTCAGCCCCCCAATGATTACCGCTCATTTGCGAAATCAGCCAATTTTGTATTCGGGGAATGATAGCGCTGTCAATTTGATAGACCTTTTCCATGTCTGAAAATAAGAGTAATCCATAAGCTGTAAGAATTCTTTGAGCATTTCTTCTATATACAGGAACAGAAAAAACTTTTTGGGGTGCTCCAGCTACCCTAAAAAATGAAAAGCCGCCCTCTTTGGCTTCAAATTGCAGGAGTTTTTGATATCCGTCGGAAATATATCTTTCTGCTTTTTCTCTAATTCCAGGGCTATCCTGGCCTGTTCGCCGCATATAGTCCAAAATCATGATGTTGGGGTAAGTGAAGGAGGAGGACTGTTCAAAGCAGCCGTAGGGCATACGCAGCATTCCCTCAAAGCCATCCGATACCTGGGTGATAAATGCCGGCAGTATTTTGAGCTTCACCTTATAACTACCTTTAATTGCTGTTCCCGGTACCTGGAGCTGCTTGCTGATTTCTCCTTTTCCTTTGAAGTTAAAATTAATGACATTTAGAATTTGCTTTCCCAGCGACTTGACGGTCACTGCTTGAGTCAATATATCATTCCTTTCTCTGCCCGGGACCCGGGTTTCAAGTCTCATCTGCTTATTCCCTTTGCCAATGGCTCTAATCTTAAAATATTCCACCTTCTTGTCATGGGCTTTTACGGTTGTATTTCGAGCGGCTGGCCCTGACAACTCAAACCAGTCATCTTTCCGAAGCCGAAGTCCAACATCCTGGGAGGAGGGCTGGTAATTATAAACAGTTACCGGGATCGTGATCTCATCCTCCTGGGTGAGCTGCGGCGGCAGTTCCATTTCCACCAATGGTCCCTGGTTAACCGGTAAGTTGTGGATTCCCGAAGCCATTTCCCCATCAAGGGTATGGGCCAATGCCAATACCTGCCATTGGGTAACCGGGGGAGACTCGATATCCTCTAACCTGACATTGAAAGAAGCCCGGCCATCTTGATCCGTCATTAGCCTGGGATTGGAATAAAGAATTCGGGGAGAACGTGTTTGTTGAGTAGAAAAGAGTTTATCGGATATCTTTGTACGATAAAGCAAAGGTGATTCTTCTACTGTTGGAGGGGGTGCACCGGTGGAACCATCCACGATGGTGATGCCTAACGCCGCGGTACAGGGCTGACCCTTTTGGCGCGTAAAAATTTCTATGTTTGCCTCTTCTCCGGGGAAATATTTCTTTTTAGAGGGTTGAAAGGTGAGTTCAATTTCATCCTCTTTTGCCGGCATTACAATGATTTTTCGCTGATCCGCCAAAACAGGTGAAACGCCCCCTATTTTTTGTGCCGGCACAACACGGGCATGACAGGCAAGCGTTCCCATGTGTTTAGCGGCGATGGGCAGCTTGATACGGGCTTTACCTCCCTCCAGCTTTGACTCTTTGGAAAGAATGATTTGATTTTCTTTGAGTACGTCTACATACACAAATCCCTGTTGTTGGGTGGACAGAATGGTTAACCGGGGTGTATCACCCCTTTTGTATACTGATCGATCTGCCCGAAGGATCACATTTTCTTTATTTTTTTTGTCAATGGGAAATTGCCATAGGTACTCACCCCTATTGCCGTGGGTGTCCCGGGCAGCCAGGTGTAAATGATCATCATGGTGCTGTGGGGAGATGGAGAGTTTGAATTCCCCTACCCCCGATGGGTTGGTGCGAATCAACGGATAATTTTGGGTATTTTTCGGATTGCCATCCAAACGATTCTCGAGGTTAACGGTACAGGCTGTCGGCGTCCCGTCCGGATAGGTGGTTACCACATAGAAAATATTTTCCAGTCCGATTTTAGGTTCCTCGCTTTCAGGGACCAGTTGGATATCGATGGGATACCGGGATACCGGGAGCGAATGGGTGACGGTTTCTTCCCGGTCTTTATCTTGAACAGCAGCTTCCACTATCAGTTGGTACAGCCGGTTGGATGATTGTTTGTTGATGGGGGCGTTTGGCTGAGGGGGAAGTGGATATGAGAATGCAAAGATTCCCCTGGAATCGGTGATACCTTGAAAATCAATGATTTTTTTCGATTTTTCTTTTTGATCTTTGTATAATACTACGTTGACTTTACCCTGGTTGAGTGGTTTTCCCAAAAAGTCAGCGGCTTTTATTTTGCCTTTGATTTCCTGTCCCGGAACATACCAGGTTTTTTCCGTTTGACATTCAACGTTGAAGGTGGGGGGTGGTACATCGGTGACGTGGACTTTTTTTTCTTCTTTGTCGTCTCCAATGAAACCCCTCGGCGAGGGGAGCCTATATGCTGCGCAAACCGTTTGTGTTGGTTTTCATTCGTCTCCGGGTGAGGGCGCGGCATCATGAAAGGCTCCCATAGAAAAGCGGATGGTATAATCCCCGGTTTTGATTTCATCTCCCAGGGTGAAACCAGCTTCGGCAATACCGTAATCACAGGTTTTCACTGTTTTGTTCAAGACACTGTACCCGGATGGTTCCACCACTTCGATGGAGACCGCCTGGTGAGCGGCAGCATTGGAGTTTTTAA
>WVZO01000256.1 GCA_011772425.1 Candidatus Aminicenantota bacterium | reverse complement strand
ACTTCGGCTGTAAGCTGGATAGTTACGATATCCGCGCGGAGATTTACAGCGCATAAATTAAGAATGATGATTACAGACGCCAGAATTTCCGCTTTTTTAATCATGAGCAGTTCTCCGTAAACTCAGGACCATTATACGACTTTACCGGTCCTATTGTCAAGACCCGTTTTTCTTTAATCCGGAGAACCACAGAAATCACGCGGTTTTTTTATTTAAAGCCACAGTCGAAAGAAGAGGGCATTAACAGGTAAGCCTTTGCCGGTGTTCAATATTGCCAATATGAAGGAAAGGGAACTAATCGGTCCGGATTAGTGATTAAGGGCGGGATTATCTTACAATATGAGCAAGTTTGGGCTGAACCTAAGTTTCCAGACTCACTTTATCACATTCAGGTTCCTTTTTAAACTGCTCAAGCGGCTGCGGGTCGGTCACTTTGCGGTAGCCAAGCGCTTTTATAACCTCCAGGACCTCGGTCCAGGTGGGAAAGGGCCTTGTATTTTTTTTTTTATATTCATCAATGGCCATAAGAAACTCAAACTGCTCATCGGACATTTGTCCTTCTTCAGCGGATTTTCGCTCATCGCTTCTGCGTCTGCCGGGCCCGCGCTTGCGGTCCAGCCCCAAACGCCTGTCAACAACACTTTGCCTGCGGTCGTCACCGCTGCGTCGCTCTATGTTTTTTTCTTTGCCCATTTTTCCGTTATCTCAAATTTGAAATATGTACCCTGTGATTGCCCTGCGGCAAAAACGCAATCCCGCAGCATGGTGCGATGATCCGGGAGATTGTTAAAGGTGCCGTCACTTAGAACTCATCGTCGAAAAGGTCNNCTTCGTCTTCTAATGCAAAATCATAAAAATCATCATAGGCATCCTGAGACTCGATTACTACATGTGCTTCATCAAGAAAATCTTCTGGAACCATAATGGCAATACCTTTAGTCCCGCTCGATTGTTCATATTGCTCATTTATCACCGCGGGAATATCATTGGCCTTCAATAGAGTTTCATACTCTCTGGCCTGCTCTGTGTCCTC
>WVZO01000209.1:1903-2117 GCA_011772425.1 Candidatus Aminicenantota bacterium | reverse complement strand
GTCGGTACTGGGTTATATTGCTGTATGGAGAGTCAAACGGATGCAAGAAAAGATGGATTACCTGGCCCGAACCCGGCAATTGGTGATGGCACAGCGGATGGAGCTGCTGGGTATCCTGGCGGCTGGTGCCGTGCATGACTTAAAGAATCTATTGGCTGTTATCCTGGGATACTCAAAAATGGCTGAAAAAAGTTACAAACGCCGGACGGATGAT
>WVZO01000209.1:1498-1767 GCA_011772425.1 Candidatus Aminicenantota bacterium | reverse complement strand
GTGCGGTACCGGATCAATCCCGCCCGGTTCCAGCAGTTGGTAATGAATCTGTGTTTAAATGCTATCCAGGCTATGCCAGAGGGCGGCGAACTTAAAATCTCCCTGTCAAAAATCAAAACATCCTCGCAAACGGAGCAAATACGACTGGAAATCTCCGACACTGGCATCGGTATAAAAGAAGAAGAGGTAGGGAAAATTTTTGATCCCCTTTACTCCACCAAAGAACAGGAAAAAGGAACAGGGTTGGGACTTTTCGTGGTAAAACAAAT
>WVZO01000209.1:0-1420 GCA_011772425.1 Candidatus Aminicenantota bacterium | reverse complement strand
AATTTATAAAAAGAAAAAAATGATATACAATACTATATAAGAGGTAGATAGTGATAAAAATATTAGTTGTTGAAGATCAGGATGATTTCAGGGAACTGGTGAGGCTTCAACTGGAACAGCAAGATTTCCTGGTGGATGAGGCTGTGGATTTGAGAACCGCTGCCTGGAAAATCGAGAAAGGTAATTATGACGTTATTATCCTGGATGTTAAGCTGCCGGATGGGAACAGCATCGATCTTTTTGACAGTCACCAGTCAAAATTAGCTGCCAAAACCATCATTATAACTGCCAACCCATCGATTCCCGATGTGGTTCATGCCATTAAAAAAGGGGCCTACAATTACCTTGAGAAACCCATAGAAGAGGAGTTACTGATTGCCCAGGTTAAAAAAGTCGTTGAGTTCAACCAGTTAAAAAACAACCATCAATCGTTGATCAACGAGGTAGCTTCCAATTTCGTTTTCGAAGATATCATTTATNNGAAACCGGTTCGGGCAAGGAAGTATTGGCCCATTCGATTCACCACCGTTCCAAACGAAACAGTGAAATTTTTCTTCCCATTAATTGCGCCTCCATACCCACCGAACTCTTTGAATCCGAATTGTTTGGCTTTGAGAAGGGAGCGTTTACCGGTGCCGTGGATAGTTACAGCGGCCGCTTCATCCAGGCCAATAAAGGCACCCTGTTCTTAGATGAAATCGGTGAGTTACCTCTTCATATCCAGGCCAAATTGTTAAGAATACTGGACGAACGAGCCATTTACCGTCTTAAAAGCAAAAAGTCCGTAAAAATCGATGTTCGACTGATTGCCGCCACCAACCGCGATCTGATGCAGGAAGTCAGGTCCAAGCAGTTCCGAAGTGATCTTTATTACCGGTTGAAAGAATCTGCTCTAACGATTCCCCCTTTAAGGGAACGGGAGGAAGACATTTTACCCTTGATTCGCCATTTTATCCAGGTATACAACCGGATTTATAATAAACATGTAACCAAAATCAGTAAGGAAGCAGAAAACTATTTCCTGGACTACTCATGGGAGGGAAACGTGCGGGAGCTGAAAAATACCGTCAAGAGCATCATTCCCTTTAAAACCAATAACATTATTGAGATGGATGACTTATCTTTTTCTATTATTGGCGGAAAAGAAAGCAGGCAGCGAAAACTTCCCACCCTTGAGGAGCATGAGAACGAATATATGCGCAAGGTATTAAAAATTACCGGTTTCAATATCACGCGGGCATGTGAAATCCTGGAAATTTCGCGCCCTCGTTTTTACAGGAGGTTAAAGGACCTCCAGCTTAAAGACGTAGTGGAATAGGGGAAAATTAATCTTGTTGACATTTTTTGCTCAATGGTGTATATAAGAGCCGGAGGTTTAAAAGAGGTTGAAGAATGGAGAAACGAAAGAGTGGAGGGAAAG
>WVZO01000561.1:994-1201 GCA_011772425.1 Candidatus Aminicenantota bacterium | reverse complement strand
CAACAACTAATATTTTTATCACTCTCTACCTCTTATATAGTATTGTATATCATTTTTTTCTTTTTATAAATTAAAAGTAATAATAAAATGTGTGCCTTTTCCCGGTTTACTGTGAACCCCTATTTTGCCTTTGTGATCATCTACAATTTGTTTTACCACGAAAAGTCCCAACCCTGTTCCTTTTTCCTGTTCTTTGGTGGAGTAAAG
>WVZO01000561.1:0-910 GCA_011772425.1 Candidatus Aminicenantota bacterium | reverse complement strand
GCATTTAAACACAGATTCATTACCAACTGCTGGAACCGGGCGGGATTGATCCGGTACCGCACCTCTTGCTCCGACGATTCCCACAGGATTTTTACTTCCGGCGGCCGGGTGATGTTTAAAATATCCAGGATATCTTTCAATAAATCCACCAGGTTGGCTGGTACATTTTCGTCATACTTTTGCCGGGTAAAAGCCAGGATCTGCTTAACCACCTGGATAGCTGTGCCTGCGGTCTTTTTTATTTTCTCAATGGGCATTTCGGATTTATCTTTATCATCATCCGTCCGGCGTTTGTAACTTTTTTCAGCCATTTTTGAGTATCCCAGGATAACGGCCAATAGATTCTTTAAGTCATGCACGGCACCGGCTGCCAGGATACCCAGCAGTTCCATCCGCTGTGCCATCACCAATTGCCGGGTCCGGGCCAGGTAATCCATTCTTTCCTGCATCCGTCTAACTCTCCAGACAACAATATAACCCAGTACCGACAATAAAGCCAAAACCAAAAGAGAGCTAAACCACCAGGTTTTCCAGAAAGGAGGTTGGATTTTAAACCGGATTTCTGCCGGCTCCAGGCTCTCTATACCGTCATTGTTGACAGCCTTCACCCGGAATCGATAGCTCCCGGGCGGCAGGTAAGGATAAGATACCAGGCGTTCCCGGGTCTTCAACCAATCCTCTTCGATATCTTCTAACCGGTATTTATATATCACACTTCCAGGGGCACTGAAACAAAGCCCCACAAATTGAAATTTGAGATAATTCTGGTTGTACTCCAGGCGAGGGGATTCAAATTCAGACAGCGGTACATCCCTTTCCAATACCTTGACACCGGTGATGTAAACCGGTGGGGGCACCGTATTGATACGTTCTACTCCCGGGTTGAACCGGGCGACACCATTGACGTTTC
>WVZO01000656.1:3177-4446 GCA_011772425.1 Candidatus Aminicenantota bacterium | reverse complement strand
TTTCATATACTTTTTTTTGAAAAGAAACCGGCTGATGTTCATTTTTATTTTGTAGCGCAGCTTCTCAGGGAGAAGTGAACGGAATAATTTCTTAAAAAAATAGGGCCGGTAAATCAAACGCCCCAGCAGGGCCGCCAACCCGGACCGCGGTTCTCCCGATACATTCAGCCTTTTTCTCTTCTCTAATTGCTCCATTGGTTCAAGCCCCAGGAACCGGATTATTTCATTGACCACGGCCTGGTTGTCTTTGTTGAACTCCTCATACAAGAAAATTTTTACCTGATCAAAGGCTTTCAGGAAGGCTTCCACCTGCCGGGAATACATCCCGAACCCGATATAGTCGTAACCGGGAAAATACCCGGTATCCGGGTCACTTATTTTTTCCCGGAATGAATTCATACCAGGGGCAATGGCATCATGAAAAGGCAGGTCTATGATCCCCAGGCCCAGGTGCATGCAGTAGTGGGACCAGGCCCGGTCAACCGGGTTCCGCAGCACCATAATAATTTTTATTTTCCCGGCATGTGATCCGTAAAGTTTTTGAATATTCCCGATAACCTCTTTATAGTAGTATAAATACCAGGAAGAGGTATCACCCGATACGCAGCCCTCCGGGGTGTTTTCAAATAGTTTAAAATATTCCTCCCGGTTAACGCCTAGTTTTTCCCGTGGTGTTCCGTCTGCCAATTTGAAACGGGGTGTTTCCCCACCCAGGGCCAAAAAATAAAGTTCTTTTCTATCCGGCAGGAAAATTTTGGGGTGCTGTTTCAGGTAGGCGTGCAGCGACGTGGTGGCACCTTTGGCAGCCCCCACAATAAAAAAGTCAGGTAAATATACCTGCCGGTTATTTACAGTCACCTTCATGATGTACCTCTTCTTTGAGTCACAAAAGGAATGTACAGGGTAAGGATGTTGAATTTTTTCTTGACATAGATCACTGAAATAATATTCCAGAGACACATGCTGACGGAGCTGGCAATAGCAGAACCATTAATGCCGAAACCGGGTATCAGTATGATGTTAAGTATGATATTTACAACAGCGGCACTGAGTACGATTTTCTGGAATACCATCTGGTGACCGGTCATATTTAAGATGGTGCCCACAGGCCCGGAAATGGCGTTGGTAAAGTAGCCCACCACCAGGATCACCAGGGCCGTGGCACCACCTTTGATCTCATCTCCAAAAAAACCACTAATGGGTGTGGGAAAAGCAATGAGTACAAGACCAATCGGGACAGTCGTCCAGAAAATCAGACGGGTGGCGTAC
>WVZO01000656.1:0-3133 GCA_011772425.1 Candidatus Aminicenantota bacterium | reverse complement strand
TCCATTGGAGAGAAAACGCATAAGAACCGGTAAGAAGCATAGGAAAAGCAACTTTCATCAAACCCCAGGTTCGTATGGCTCCTTCCCGGGTCTCACCCGATACCATTTCCCCTTTGCGTGGGACTGCTCCAAAACCAAAACTAATCAATGCCGCCGCAACTGTGGCAGCGGCAAAGGCCATAACAGGCGCAGAATTTTCTTCCAGGAAGGATTTCCCCAGGATCAGGATCAAACTGCCCAGCAGGAATTGAGACGCATTGATCAAAAAGGAGTAGGAAGCGGTGCGTTTTAATCCTCTTAATGTTGATGCATTGATGTGCAGAAGGGTACCGGGTAAAATAACCAGGGCAATGATACGCAGGGTAGTCACTAATGCAGGATTATTGAATACTTCTTTTGCCAGGAGGGGAGCGCAAAAGTAGAGCAGGAGAGAAATTCCCAGGCTGACTGGGATCGAAGCTCCCAGGCCGCGCAGGTAGACTTGTTTTACAAAATCTTTACGGCCTTTTGCCGCATACTCGGCAATAAATCTCACCAGGGCATTGTCCAATCCCATCCGGCCGTATAACAAGCCAATACGGAGAGCGGCAATGGAGATCGCATAAATACCAACAACCTCTGCGCCGTACCAGTGAGAGACAAAATAAATAAAAACATAGCCGCAGACTGTTCCCAAAAGCCGGAGATTAAAAAAACCCAGCGCTCCCCTGACCAGTTCTTCCAGGTGTTTATCTTTCAACTTTGACCATAACCAGTCAACATTTAATCTCATCCATTTCCTCGACACCTACATTTATCTGCACTTGCAACGTTCAACCCGCACCTGCGCCTGTTTAGATATAACTCCACTTCACCAAAATCCTGCTGACAAAAACAAATACAACCAGGAGTACAGGGGTAATCAAAGCCAAAAAAGCACCGTATTTATAATATCGGCCTCTTTCTTCTTTTTCTATCGGCTTTAAGAGATGGATTAATACCAGGATAATCAAACCGCTGATAATGCAATAAAAAGGCAGTGCAACAAGCGTATGGATGAAAAACTTGAGGGTTTGGCTGCCTGGTGTATCCGCAAAGGTAACCTTTAGACTATCAGTTAGCACGGAGGATATCGCCGGAGTAAAAAAAGCAATAACAAGAAACAGCAAAAATACTCCCACTGCTGTCTCCGCCAGGGCTGCGATTGATAGTTTTTCCATTTGGGTCCATTTCCAGGGTATAGAAAGTTTCCGTTTTAACAGCCAGACTTTTATAAAGGCGGCGATGGCAATAATGGGGAGAAGTTTTAGAAAAAGAGACGGGAATGTTTTGAAAAAGAAAGCAAAGAAATCTTTTTTTTGAGGGACTAATTGTATTATTTTTATTGCTTCTTCGGTCTCTTCTTCTTGTGCCTGGAGGTTTCCCGGTACAATAAGGATTAGAAGTACCGCAAGTCCCGCAAGCAAAAAATACGTATAGGTTACTGATTTGTTTTTTCGCATGGTACATTCTACAATAAAGAGGCAAAAAAGTAAACAAGTTACGGGATGACTTGATTTTGTCTTTGATATGCAATATCATAGTATCTTTGGAGAAAAAAGGAATGAATGAAAAAATAATACTTGACCTGGTTGAAAAAGGAAAGATCAAGCGGGTGGGCAGCAGGAAAAAGGGAAGTTGGCAGGTAAAGGAAATTTAAAAGTGAAAACCACAACAGCAGAAAACAATTTGAAGGTATTGTTTCCCGAAATCGCGGCAGATTGGCATCCCACAAAAAACGGAGACCTGAAACCGGAACACGTACTGCCCGGGTCCGGGAAATATGCATGGTGGCAGTGTAAAAACGGGCATGAATGGAGAGCCATGATCGTACAAAGAAGAGATGGTACCGGCTGCCCCTATTGCATCCACAAGAAAGCAAGTAAAGAATACAACCTGGCTGTATATAACCCTGAAGTTGCCAAACAATGGCACCCGACAAAAAATGGTAAACTAACCCCGGAACAAGTGACTCCTTTATCTTCCAGGAAAGTATGGTGGATATGTGCCCGGGGTCATGAATGGCAAGCACAGTTGCAAAGCCGTACAAAAGGTAGTGGATGTCCTTATTGCAGCGGGCTTTACCCTTCAAAAACAAATAACCTGAACGTACACAAACCCCTGTTGGCCTCCCAGTGGCACCCGTTCAAAAATGGAAAATTAAAACCCGAACATGTATGTGTTAACTCGAGATTGATTGTGTGGTGGAGGTGTGCCAAAGGCCATGAATGGCAATCGAGAATTTCCAATAGAACCGATAATAACACCTGGTGTCCTTATTGTTCGCGAAGAAAAGTAACCGGGGAAAATAACCTTGCTAAAGTGGACCCGGAGATTGCTGCCCAATGGCATCCCACGAAAAACTTACCTCTGACCCCGGATCAAGTCACCTGTTTTTCATCAAAAAAAGTATGGTGGCGATGTCAGTATGGTCATGAGTGGCAGGCGTTAATCAGGCTTCGTGTCAAGGGTGCGGATTGCCCCTATTGTTACGGCCGGTATCCAAGCAGCGACTATAATCTACAAAAAATGCATCCCCAATTGGCTGCCCAGTGGCATCCCGTTAAGAATGGCGGTCTGAAACCGGAAGATTTCGCCCCTGGTTCCGGTAAAACCGTATGGTGGTTGTGTGAGAAAGGTCATGAATGGAAAGCGGCGATTTGTCACCGGAAACGGACCGGCTGCCCCGTATGCGGTCTCAGCAAAGCAAAAGAAAAACGTGGGTTGATAAGTTTATTAAAGGGCTTCCCCGACCTGGCGGAAGAATGGCACCCCAAAAAAAATAAAAAACTGACACCCGCCGATGTATCCACCGGTTCCAATATTAAAGCCTGGTGGGTCTGCGAAATGGGTCATTCCTGGAAAGCGTCCGTAAAAAAACGGGTTAAAGGTACTGGCTGCCCCTATTGCTCAGGACGTCTTCCCAGCAGAGAGAATAATCTTGCTGCGGTTAACCCGGAACTTGCTGCACAATGGCACCCCACTAAAAACGGCAAACTGACACCCAGGAAAGTAACCCCCGCTTCCCATAAAAAAGTATGGTGGCAATGTGAAAAAGGCCATAGTTGGGAAGCAGCGGTCCTGTGGAGAAAGAACGGTAACAACTGCCCATATT
>WVZO01000722.1 GCA_011772425.1 Candidatus Aminicenantota bacterium | reverse complement strand
TGCTTTTATGCCAATAAACGCACAAACCGGGTTCCTGTCAAAGTTGGAAGAATAAAATTCCAGGTAAGTTATCCTGATAACGTTTATTAACAGAGCGTTTCGCGGGATATTAACGGCGTCCGGCGAGACGCTTTTTCTCCAGGTTACTATTAAATCTTTTTGCTTTACAATAAATCTTTTTGCTTTACAATAAATCTTTTTGCTTTACAATAAATCTTTTTGCTCTGACGTCTAATCTGTTTTGCTGTGAGTTCAGAGCTTTTTTATCTGACTTAAAATCTTTTTGCTCTGACATCAAAGCTATTTTGATCTTACGTCAGAGCTTTTTAATATTAATTCACAGCTTTTTGATATTACGTCAAAGCTTTTTTATTCAACCATCGGTCACTTTTACTACAGCCAGTTATAAGCGGGATCACGTCTTGCTGTACAACAATGTTGCAACGCAAGACTTGATCCCGTTATAAAAGTTGTTAATTACAACTTATGGTAATACCTACAACTGCAAAAGCATTGACAACATCTTGACAGTTATATCCATAATCCAAAGTTGCATCACGGGCACCTTCCGCACCCTGCTGGAAATTGGTGCTGGGCGTCCAGTAATCCTGGTTGGCCTTTACAAAAATATCAAAAGCCTTTCGTGTAGTCCAATTTGTGGAGGTGGCGATTAAATAAAACGCCTTATTGAATATCCCGCTGCTGTAGTGAACATTCATACCAGGATAATAATCGTTAACATGATCGATTGATTTACCGTCCAATGGAGGGTCATACATATACCTCAATGCACCGGTAGGGTCTTTAAAGATTTCATAACCCACCATGAAATCATTGCTACCCCTCATGTAATATTTGGCACCTTCCCCGGCCATGTCTGAAAAGGCTTCATTAATTCCACCGGATTGACCGGAATAAATTAAATCGGAATTATTATCGGTAAAGCCATGACTGACTTCGTGGGCAACAACGTCTAAGCCAACCAATGGATAAAAGATTACATAACCGTCTCCAAATAGCATGCTGTTACCAGTCCAGTAAGCATTCTCGTGATTTACCCCATAATGAACCTTTAAGGCAAGCTGAAACGGCAGCGGCGGGACACCATACCAATCCATATACATGTTGTAAACCACATGACCGAAATAATGGGCGTCATTTAGGGGACAATAGGCTCCGTTGATTTGCTTGTGGGTGTTTTCATAACAGGGGTAGGAATATGCCTTGTTACCACTGGTTCCGTGGTTTAAATCAACGGTTTTTACATCTGTTGTAAGCATGACACAGTTTTTGCCTCTTTCTTTGACGGGAAAACCCGGGTAATCAGTGCCATAGTAATAGTAACCAATCTTGAGGTTACCACCCGGACCTGTACCCACTGCGTCTGCGTATTTCAGCCCGTCAAAAGAGTGGATGACCGTGCCTGATTTGACATCAACAAAGATAACCGGTTGTGACGGATTACCACGTTCCGTGTCGGCAAAAAAGGAGACCACGTAGCAGAGATGAGCCTTTACATTATGAATGTAAATATAGGTCCCATATTTCTCATTGCTAAAGTTCCATTTTGCGCCAATATCTTTTTCCATATGTTTCTGCTGCATTTTCTTTAATGCACCCAGCGCATTAAATTTGGCGGGAATGGCCCTGATGTCATTGGAAGTACCTTGAACCATGTTCCCATGAAGTCTAACCACTTGATTGTCGCGGCCTCTGCTGACAATGGTTTGGATACCCCAGACAGGGATTCCCTTATAGGTTTGTTGATAACGGTAATGGGTTACACCGTTGAAATCCGTACTCTTACGAAGCAATTGGAATCCTTCATCCTGGGATAGTCCGAAAACCGGGCCCATTGCCGCCCCATTTTGATTAAGCTGCCCGATAAAACCTTTTGCATTTGCCCAGATAATAGGGACTTTCTTTGCTGCCCATGAGCTTGTTGCCGTAAAGCAGCATAATACAATCACTATAGTGATAATAGAAAATATCTTCCTTCTCATTTTTTTAACCTCCAAATTTATTTTAATTTTTAAATTGTTAATGGTTTCTCTTCATACTGTAACTGTTTTGTTGATTTTCTCGGCATCTAAGCAGATCAACTTAGATGCCCTGGCTATGAAAATTTGAGCCTCTTAAAATATACTAAAATGGTGCACGTGAGGTGTGATGGTTTTTCCTGTTTTTTCACCCTTCTATCTCTGAAATAGTTATGTACCATTGAAACCACCTGTTAAAAATCTCTTAGGGAAAATATAGGCAATTTTAATGCCAATCTTGAGTGAAGATGAACAATCTATTCAAGATAAGGGTAAGAGGGGAAACCAGGTATAAAGCAATGGAAGTCAAACACATACAATAAAAGTTGCATTTTTTTTATTTAACTTTATCTTGAGACTTTTTATAAAAAGCTTAAAAGCATAAAAATAAAAGTTGATACAGAAAAAAAAGTTGATGGGGTTCATTTTAATTCTTTTTCTCGAATTTACTATCTACAAAGACTATCCCTTTTTTTCACTATTGGCACGAAAAATGCCCTTCATTTTTTTTTGCCTGTCCCTTTTTTCTCTGCGGACGTTTTTTATTTATCCTGTTAAACCTCCACGTGGGCCTGGAATTCCTTAAATAGATCGAAATTTCGCAGCAATTCCGCCGGTTCCCACAGGGGATATCCCTCTCTCAATTGCTTGTATTCATCATCCTTCATGGGCTCAGGGAAAACGCAAGAGTTGTGGCTCGACTGCACGCGGAGTTTTTCCAGGTTTTGCAGGATTTCATTTAGCGACATACCTACCTTTCCCACCGGGTTCCCATTCCAGCAAGTTTTCACGTTAAAGTCCGCATCCACGATCACTGTCTCCAGTATCCTGCAATTGGCACCTTCCTTTTCCCAGCGGCATAAACTACTAAAATACGGGTACAACGGACGTTCCAACAACTCTTCCACCGTATTAACCGTCTGCGCCAGTTCCTTCAGGAAACCATGCAGTTTCCTCACATCCTCCACATCCTTATCAATACAAACAGCATTCACCGGAACAATTCCTAACCCGCCCAAAGCCAATCCTTTTTTCGTCTCCAGCAGGTGAATATCTATACCGCACTGCGGACTTTTAAGAAACTTTCGCACCGCTGCCAGCACCCCGGGACCATTATCGCCCTGTACCCGGTAATAACCGGCATGGTAATTGGTAGGAGAAATACACCGGCTTAATACCTTTTCGTTTTCAAAGTGGTATTTCTTTGCCGTTTCCAGGTTGGAATAGACCTGGATTAAACTGCCGTTTATTGCCAGGTAATCCTGGAGCCAAAGGACCAATTCTTCGGTGATAACATCGGAACACAGGATTACCTTATTAAAAAAATCAATCTTTTCTCTTTCCATAATTGACGGTGCTAAAGCCAGGTGTCTGGTATTTACCTTATCCATTGAAATGCCGTCGCCAATCAAATTGGCATTGGGAACCAACTTCAACCGGGTGGTGTCATAAGGGTGGATGGTGCGGTAATGAATCCGGTTATCAAAGGGTTCCATACCCAGCCCATATTTCCGGTGGGTAACGGAAATCGGTGTACCCGGATAGACCTGGAACACGTTATGGGCATAAAAATCCAGGTTTTCCCCCAGGGATTCGATCACCTGGAGGGTTTCCATCGCATCCTCCGGGGTTTCGGTAGGCAATCCCACCATGATACTGGCATATACCACCTCGATCCCGATTTTACGGGCATAGGTGACATAGTGCTTGAATTTCTCGATGAATTCCCTTTCTTTTTCATAGTTCGGGTCAGACTCGGTTTTGGGGGGCTGCATTTTACCGATAGCCCTCAAAACGCGGGGCACGGCGCTCTCCAGGGAAAACCCCACAGCTTTAAAGCCCGCCTCTTTCATTTTATCCAGCAATTCTTCGCTGACACGATCACAACGGGTGGCACAAGTGAGGGGAAGATTAATTTTATTCTCGATAATCCGCTGGCAAATCTCCATGGCCCGTTCCGGCAGCAGGGTGAAGGCATCATCGAAAATATCCAATAAATGATCATCATTGATGGTTTTGGAAATATAATCCAATTCTGCGATGACTTGGTCCACCGAGTGGGTGGCGATGCAGCGCTTCGCCATCACCGCACAGTTGCAATAGACACAGTGTTGATTGCATCCCCTGGCTGTAATGATGCCCAATTGCCGGGTGGTCAATATACCGTTTATATAAGGCGAAGGATATTTATCCAGGTAATCACGGGTTTCTTTATGATCAATAAAAACATTACGCGGCGGATTTTTGATCACTTGCTCACTTTCCCGGTAACAAATCCCTTTCACCTTCTCAAGGCAGGCCTTATTCAAATTAAAATCCACCCCATCCAGTACGGTTAGCAATTCCAATACGGTCTCTTCGCCTTCGTTTTGAACCGCTATATCTACGAAACTGTTTTCTTCCAGGACAATTTCCCCCTGGACTGTAGGTGTAGGACCACCGAAAAGAATCAATAGTGACGGGTCTGCTTCTTTTAGTTTCCGGGCCAACAACTGGCAAATGGTATAGTTGGTGCCATATACCGTAAAACCCACGATTCGGGGTTGCTGGCTCAATATACGTTTTACGCCTAGATCCGCGTTAATGGGTTCATCTGCCAGGAACTGCCGGGTCTTGAACCCGTGGGCGCTCAAATAAGCGATAAGGTAAGCAGAACCCAGGCAGTGACGGAATTGGGCGGATATATGGACCCGCGGCGAGAGTGTAGCGGGTGGATAAACAAATATCACGGTCATTTTTACCTCCGGAAAAAATTCCCGGACCGGGAATGAATCACGGTCCGGGAATCTGCTTCAGTGCCTCAGGAGAGAAAAATCGCGCACATGGCGCTGGAATCATCAAAATCTACTTTACTTTTTTGCACTGCTGAACTGAACCTGCTTTTCAGAGCTTTTCCCCGCAGTCCTTCACGGTATCCACCGCTAATCTCGTTGATGGATTGAAGAGCGGCTTCACTTCCCAGGTGACGATTCAACATCTCTTTAACGGTAATTGTACTCATATTTTTACCTCCTTATTTATTTTGTACGATTCATCTTTTGACACAAATTCCGGGAAAATTCAGTAAAAGAGAAATCCCGGACCGGGAATGAATCACGGTCCGGGAATTTGCTTCAGTGCGTCAGGAGAGAAAAATCGTGTACATGGCGCTGGAATCATCAAAATCTACTTTACTTTTTTGCACTGCTGAACTGAACCTGCTTTTCAGAGCTTTTCCCCGTAGTCCTTTACGGTATCCACCGCTAATCTCATTGATGGATTGAAGGGCGGCTTCACTTCCCAGGTGACGGTTTAACATCTCTTTAACTGTCATAATTTTACTCATATTTTTACCTCCTTACTTGTTTTTTGTTAATTTTTACTTTTTACTTTAACACAAAAGCCGGAAAAATTCAATGTTTTTCATCCCCCTTTTTTCTTTTTTAAAAAAAAAGCAGCCGCCAAGCATTTACAATGGGGTAATAAGGTGTCCTGCGGACGTTTTTTTAACGCCTGCGGCGAGAGATTTTTTTTGCCTGTCACTGTTTTTCTTTGTGTTTTTCCACATTCCAACAATCTCCGGCTATTTTTTGTTTTATAATGAAGCTGAAGATATAGGCTTAAAAAAAATTTTCCAATTTCTTGGAAAAAAAGCCCAATTGGTTTTGTTTTTCTAAGTTTTATGGTATATAAAAACGGGAATTTTAATTATCGTCGCACAAGGAGGAATAAAAAAATGAAAGATATAATATATCGATTTTCGGTTTTGGTAGTTATATTAATTCTATTCAATATGACTCATCTAGAAGGTAATCAAAAGGATCAAAAAATTATTGAATTGCCTGTAGGATTTTCTCAGGAGCTTTATTATGTTGATCTTAAGTCAAAAGTATTAGAGTATCTTGAAGAAAACAATATTTTTGAAAAAAACGAAAAGGTAAACCCTGATCATCTGGGATTTGATGTAGAACCTGATGAAAAAAATGGCCTTGAAAAATATGGGATTCATTTCTGGAAAGAAAAAGGAGTAATACATGGAAAACCAGATATTAAAGATCAATGTAAAGCTGAAGTTGTTTTCAAAATCACTAACGTTAAGTATAAATGTGATGAGTTAAAAACCACAAAAAACAATAAGAAGGAACCGGTAACAATTGATTACAAAATCAATATCGAGAAGCATCTCCCCTTTGGGATGCGGGCGAAAATTTCTATGCAGGCATTGGTTTGGAACAGTCTAGTGCAAGTAGTTCAGATTCCAGCCAAAGATTTTTCGGCAATATGTATATAAACGAATTGCTGGAAACCATTACAAATGTACGTGCTGTGGGTTCTGAGTATTTAAATAAGAGTTCATCATGACGGTGTGCGCCGTCGCTGAAGACAATGAAAAAGGGGAAACCACAGATTACACAGATTACGCAGATTTTTTTATATTTTTTTATAATCTGTGTAAATCTGTGTAATCTGTGGTTTTTTTTATGGTAGGCAAAAATGAAAATATTGATCATCAACCCTAATAGGGATGACAACATGA
>WVZO01000522.1 GCA_011772425.1 Candidatus Aminicenantota bacterium | reverse complement strand
ACGCGACCTTGCTCTCCCTCCACGCAGCTTACGGTCACGTCGGTTTCGTTGGGAATTTTATCTGTACCTGTTTCGGTTCCCACCACACAGGGTATACCGAGCTCACGGGCGACGATAGCCGCGTGACAGGTTCGTCCTCCCAGGTCTGTGACTATAGCGGCTGCCTTTTTCATGATGGGTTCCCAGTCCGGATCAGTCATCCGGGTGACCAGGACTTCGCCTTCTTTAAACGAATCAATCTCTTTTATATCTTCCAGGACATTAGACCTGCCGCTGCCGATTTTTGTCCCTACAGGCCGGCCCACAGCCAGTACTGCAAAGTCTTCTTTTTTATCGACAAAAAAATAACGCTTGTAAGAGGCCGCCTTTGAATGAATGGTTTCAGGGCGAGCTTGTAGAATATAGAGTTCTTTTGTCTCACCATCCTGAGCCCATTCGATGTCCATGTATAAGTGTCGGTTATACTTCTTCCTGTAGTGGTTTTCAATATTCAGGGCCTGGCAGGCCAGGTCTGAATAATGCTGGTCTTCAAGAATTTTCAAGGGATTTTGAATCACTTTGCCAGAGTGGCGCAGGATGTAGACCTCGTCCGGTTTAACTGTGCCTTGAACAATGGACTCGCCAAGGCCTTTGTGTGGTGTAATCAAGATCAGGTTCTCGTTACCTGTCTCCGTATCCACAGTAAACATCACACCACTCACTCCGTTCCAGTCTGCCCTTACCATCTCTTGAATACCCACAGAAAGTGAAATCTTATCTTCCGGGAACTCATTATCATGACGGTAAGACATTGCACGAGCGGTATAAAGAGAAGCGAAACACTTTTTTATTTTGTTTAAAAGGTCTGAGATATTGGAGACATTGAGGTAAGTATCCTGTTGACCGGCAAAACTGGCTTCAGGAAGGTCTTCGGCAGTGGCTGACGAACGCACCGCCACATTTCGTGTCAGGTTAAGACGCTTAAAGGCTTCAACGATGTCGAACTCAACGCTTCTTTCTAACATATGGCTCTCGATTAATGCGCGAATTTCGCTTGACGTTTTTTCTAAGAGTGCCACATCATTGAATCCGTCGGATGTGAGTTGGGCTATCTTTTTAGAAATCTCCGGTTTTAACGGTTCCATGAACTCGTCGAATACCCTGGTTGTGATAGCAAACCCGTTGGGGACTTTGACACCCTCAAGCTTGATTAATTCTCCCAGGGACGAATTCTTACCACCCACAAGGGGAAGGTCGTCGAGCCCGATGTCTTGAAACCATAACACAGTGGGAACCGAACCGGAAAGAGATTGCTGCTTATTCATATATCACCTCTTTTAATTAAATATAAACATATTTTTCAAGTTTTGGATTATAACGTAAATGCTACTGGAATGCAACCTTAAGAGTTTTATTTTTTTGACTGTCCCCTTTTTTCCCTTTTTTCCTCGCTGTGGCTGTTTTCATTCGTCTCCGGGCGGCGGCGTGCGCCATCATGATTGACTGTCCCTTCTTTTTTTGGTATATATATGGGGTACAGGAGGTGTAATACTATGAAAAAAATGATTCTTTTGCTTTTTCCTTTACTTTTGCTGGCGAATGTGAGTTGCATGGAAAAAACAATGGGTATGAGTACGGACCGGGAGGTGATTGCTTCTCCCAATGCCCCGGCTGCTATTGGTCCTTACAGCCAGGCTATTCGTGTAGGAAATATGTTGTATCTCTCAGGGCAATTGGGAATCGATCCCAAAACCAACAAATTTGCTGAAGGTGGTTTTGAAGCCCAGGCGCGCCAGGCTCTTGAAAATCAAAAAGCAGTATTGACCACTGCGGGATTTTCTTTGAGCGATGTAGTCCAGTGCCAGGTGTTTGTTAAGGATTTAAACAACTATGCCGCGTTTAATGCTATCTATAAGGAATACTTTAAAAAAGATTTTCCAGCCCGGGCCGTGCTGGAAGTTTCCCGTATTCCTGCGGATGGTTTGGTGGAAATTATGATGGTGGCGGTTAAAAGTAAATAGGCCCTGAGGAGGGAAAAAATGTATTCACGGCGTCAATTTTTAAGTCGAATCGCTTTAGGTGGTGCGGTAACATTTCTTGCTCTTAAAGACGATGCCCTGGCCAGGGTTAAAGAGGCGGTAAAAACATTAGGGCCGGGTGACAGCCCGGAAGAAATAGCAAGGAATGAACATTTCTGGTCCAGGATCCAGTCTGCTTTCCAGTTGGATCGCACCATCATTAATTTTAATAACGGTGGTGTTTCACCCAGTCCCCGCACGGTTCACAATGCGCTGAAGCGGTATCTTGATTATTCCAATCAAAATCCTGCTTATAACATGTGGTCACACCTGGAGCCCAATATAGAAGGTGTACGTGAGAAGCTGGCTTTAAGGTTTGGCTGCGATAAAGAAGAGGTTGCTATTACGCGCAATGCCAGCGAAGCTCTGGAGATTGTTCAGTTCGGACTGAATCTTCAGCCCGGGGATGAGGTGATTGCTACTACCCAGGCTTACCCGCGAATGATGACAACATGGGATCAGATTGTCAGGCGTAATAAAATCGTTTTAAAAAAAGTTACTTTCCCTGTTCCCCTTATGGACCCCAATGATTACGTTAAAGCAATTAAAGGTGCGATTACCGGGAAAACAAAGGCAATTATGGTGATGCATGTGATCAATTTTACCGGGCAGATTGCACCGGTACGTGAAGTAAGCCGTCTTGCTCATTCCCGGGGTATACCGGTTATTTGTGACGGTGCCCATTCGTTTTCTCATTTCCCTTTCACGGTTAAAGAACTGGAATGTGATTTTTTTGGCACCAGTCTTCATAAATGGACGTATGCACCGGTGGGGACCGGGTTATTGTATGTTAAGAGGGAGAGGATTAAAGAGCTCTGGCCTCTTATGGCTGCCCCGGAGAAAATGGATGATGATATACGAAAATTCGAGGAGATCGGGACCCATCCTGCTGCCAATCATAATGCCATTGCCGAAGCCCTGGCGTTCAATGAAGCCATAGGCATAGACAGGAAAGCGGCACGTCTTCGTTATCTTCATCTGCGCTGGATAAATAGACTGCGCACGTATGACAATGTCAAGTTTATGACTAATATCGATGATCTTTCCCAGTGGTGTGGATTAATTAATGTGTATATTAAAGGTGTTGATGTGCAGAAATTAACCGATTATTTAATGAATAAACACAGGATACTGGTTATTCCTATTATTCATGATGAATTTAAGGGTATCAGGGTTACTCCTAATGTATATACGCTGTTGTCGGAAGTTGACCTGTTTGCAGGAGCAATGGAGAAGGTGGCAAAGGGAGAAGTGCCTGAGGTAATGGAAGGAGGAAAAAGCTGACAGGAGAAGAATTCATTTGCCTCCGGCGGCCAGGGGGGCTCTTTTTGTAAAAACTGCCCCCCTGGACCCCCCACAAAAACTTTTCATACATGGTCAACCTGCATTACGATGTTTCAACCATTGTACCCAACTAATAAAAAGTTTTGCGGGGTCCAGGGGCGGTTTTTCAAAAGAGCCCCTGNNAAAAGAAATTGTAGATAAGATAATGGATGATATCAGGAGGTTTTCTGGGGGAGTTGATCAGTTTGATGACATCACAGTGGTAGTGGTAAAGGTTTTATGAACCTGAACCAGTCAAGCCATGTTTAAAAGAAATTCTAATTTTAGCCACGAAGTTACACAAAGAAACACGAAGAAGAAAAGAAAGAGAATGATGCCAATGGGAAATATCCTTATGAAGCATGGTAGGATGCTCGAACTTGTATGAAAAGTTTTGCGGGGTCCAGGGGCGGTTTTTCAAAAGAGCCCCTGGCCGCCGGAGGCATAGGAGCTCAGGATGGGCAGGCTTAACGTTTTTTAAGCACACAGATATTACTGCCCATCCTGTAGATAAAAATATGGTTTAGTAGATCCGCACGGAGGGCAATAGTTTTTTCAGAGTGCCCGTGCGGTAGGATAGTTCTTGTCGAGGTTGATTTGTCCAATTCCAGGAGAGGCAAGACAGTTAGATTAAACCCCATGTCTTTTTTCATTTCACATCACCGATATACATCAATTCATGACCGGAAAAAACCAAAACTAACTTTATCAACGTGGTTTTTTCAATATTCTTCCGGAGTTTTTCGTCGATGCTGTATTTTGCCAACTGCTCCTCGGCTTTTGTTTTTAATTTTTGAATCTCAGCATCCCCCTTTTTTGCACCGGCTTTCATATACTTAATCTCCAGGAGGTAAGAATACTTTATCCCTTCATACCTGGCTGTAAAGGGTTCCATAAAAATATCAGTGTATCCTTTGTTGAATTCTTTTTCTGTGTGGATAATATAGAGCTGGCTCAATCCAAGGTAGACATTTAAAAAGGCCTGGATGGATTTCTCACCGGTAATCAAATCCCGCAAACTCATACTCTCCTGCATCCGGCTTGTGATTAACTTAAAAAAGGGTTCCCATTTCCCATCGTAAGCCATATCGCTGATCAAATCAGAATATTTGGACAGGTCCAGGTCAAAGATGTCCGTCTCCCTATACCCTTTTTCTATATAATCATAATATAACCGTTTTACTGTTTCATTGGGAATTTTTAAACGTATTTTATCTTTTTCAGGGCTTTCTATGGTTAACAAACCAAGATAGAACAATAAGGATATAAAATTCTTTGCATCGACTAATTCCTCTAAAGGAAAACCCTTAACAAGTTTAGATGACGTTCCACCTTTTTCTATTATTTCCTTTAACCGGTTGAAATTCCCATTCGGGGCTGGCGGTTTTCCTTTGCCGGAGTCGACAATAATAAGGTGCCTTAATTTTCCATAATCGATTCTCACATTCCTGTCAATTAAATCATCCGGTATTGATTGGATTTTGAAATATTCCTTTAAGAAGTAGAGAACCATATCGGGATTATACAACTTATCACCAGGTGAGGAGTGCTCTGAAAACAAATAGTTCCCATACCATCTGTCTATTATTTCCATCAAATCGTCACAGTGGTGTTTAATGAGTCCCGCGGTTTTGTAATAATTTAACATTTCCCTGGCATCCTCGCGGGTAAAACCCAGCATTTGGTTAAATGTCGAATCCAGGGAGACATTTTCGCCAATATTAAACCCGCTGGTAACATCATCCAGGGTGACGGGTGAAACGCCGGTTAAAAACAGGCGAGTGAAGGGCGCCTCTATTCCATCGGTTCCACCTTTTAATACATTAAAAAAAGACTTGAAAAACCCTTCGCCGTGTGTGAGGTTCCGGTACGCATCTTCGCCCACGGTGGATAGAATCGTATTGGCAAAGTTATCATATTCATCGATAATGGCATAGGACTTTTGATGGGAATCTCTACATAAATCTGCAATGATGGATAAAATATCGGAAGGGGAACGGCTCTCTTCTATTATTTTTTTATAATATTCCACGTCTTTTAATAAGCAATCAGCATATTTCCGCAGGAAGGACAGCGATGTTAAGCGAATATGGTTTAAAAAGGAGGCTTCTACTTTATCCACATCAGGATCAACCATTGAAAAATTGAGTTTTAACACCAGGTAGCCCCCTCTTTCCCGGGTTGGTTGTTTAAATATGGACCTTTCTTTAAAAAATTCTTCGAACCTGTCTTTGTAGTAAACGTCATAGTAGGCTTCCATCACGGAAAGGAATAGGGATTTCCCGAATCGCCGGGGGCGGATAAAGAATAAATAATCCCCGGCATCTTCAACAGCTTTCAAATACATGGTTTTGTCTACATAATAGCAATTCTTTTGAAGGAGCCGCCCATAATTTGCCAGCCCATAAGGGATTTTTTTTATTTCTTTTTCACTCATTGATGCACCAGTAATATCATATACAATTATACCAGATTCACAACATTTTTCCAGTGGGCGGCGCCCACACCTCAGGGCGACGTCAAAGTCGTCCTAAATTGCTCAGAGTTCAAGCACGAAGCACGAAATCGCGTAGAGACCAAACAAATCCAAAATTCAAATGTTCAAAATCCAAAACAAAAGCGGTATGGTATGATGCTTTCGGGTTCTTTTCGTTTTTGTCATTTGAATTTCGGTCATTCGAATTTGTTTCGAATTTCGATATTCGAGTTTCGGATTTAAGAACTTTGACAAGACCCTGGCCCACACCCCCAAAAGGCCCTTCGGG
>WVZO01000191.1 GCA_011772425.1 Candidatus Aminicenantota bacterium | reverse complement strand
ACTTCAAGTTGAGCACTTGGCGACCAGGTGCCGATACCCACATAGCCAGTGGACCTCATGCACAGGGTGTTGCTGGGGGTGTTGGGCTGGATCCTGAAGCACAGTTTGGAGCCATTGGTCACGTCCCGGATAAAGAAGTTGGTCTCGTTACCGCACAGGTCCCACCTTTGTGGGGTCCAGCCACTGGAGCCGTCCTGGTCGAGCCGAATCGTCGGCGAATCACCATCGACAATGTGCAGTTCCACGTAAGGTATGGAGGTCCCAAGACCGACCCGTCCATAATCCTCCACATACAGCGAATGGTTGGGAGCACCAGTTTCAATTCTAAACGGCGTTCTCCCATTCGTGGCATCTTCAACGGCAAAATAGGATGCACCTCCGCTGGTGGTATCGTTTATCCTGATTCGCCAGTCACCGCTGGGAAAACTGCCGGCACTGGTATCCTGGAAGTACAGCCGCAGGTTGTTTTCCTTTAATTTAACGGTGTCATAACCGAAGGACTCACCGTTTGCACAATCAAAACCCACACAGAGACTGCCGGTGATGATCACATCGTCATAATGAAGGACGTCCTGGGTCCGGGAAATCTCCTCGGGAGCACCAGGTGTCACAATGCTGCCTCCCTGGACCATAAAGGAACCACTCTGAACCAACCCGTTTTGATTTTCCAAAGGGGGTTCCACGGCATTAGTGGTGGATATATCCCGAACTTTCCTGGTACCGGCAGCAGGAATCACCCGCAGTTCATAATTATACAAACCGTCCATTGATGAATACCCGGCAATGCTGGAAAGACCGAGATACGGAGTACTGCCGGTGGAAAAGGTTTTCTCGAAATTCGAACCATCGGGTCTGGCAACCCGCACAACCAATTGAGCGTAGTTCACTTTGGGCATCCAGGTAATCCCGGAGGACCCGAGCACTTCATCGGCTACCGGCCTGGGATCAGCATTCCCATAGGCCGCAGACACACCTGACGTGCCCATGAACCAAATAACCATAAACACTAATACAAAGATTGACAATGATGTCTTTGCTCTATTCATTATTTACCTCCTGTTTGGTAATTATTTATTTACAAACCAGGAGGCCCCACATGAAAGAAGAAGTCAAATCAAAATGCCCTTTCCACCCCAACACACAGTCGTATTAGCTATTATTCGCAGATGCTTCTCTGAGTCCAATGACACAAATACGGTGGAAAGTCATGCCTATATTCTACAGCAAAATTGCCAAAATTTCAACCCAATTTTACTTTTTTTTTAAATTATTTTTAAACGATATTATATGGGGTTAAATAAAGACTGGAAGCGCCCTTTACCCTCGTAATTAACAGGTAAAATTTCTAGGAATAATTTTCTGGATTTTTTTGTTTTTACCCCGAAGGAAAGTCTCTGTGCCCTCTCTACCCTCTGTGGCTAATAAAAATCAATCGAAATAACTCACCCGTTTAATGTTCTTAAGAATCGTCAACTGCTCAATCCTGGGAAGAAGCTTCTTAATAACAAAGTCATCCAAGAACAACATGCCAACCAAACCCACCAAACCCACCTGAGGTATAGAACACTCCATACAGTGCTTTAATTCGGCAATTTTACCGCTGCCGTGAATCTCTCTCAATTTCTGCATAGGGTCACCATTCCATATCTCCGCTATGGATGCATCAGCCGCATTGCCCAACACCATCTTCGACAAAAAATCCATACAGCATGCCACCACCGTACCATCCCAATAAATCGCCAATTGCCGCCATAACAACATACAGGGTTTTATTTTTTCCCCCGTTCTCCTGGTTCTTTTACCCAGGTATTCATCCAGCCCCGGATAATTAAGGTACGGTTTCACCCGCACCACATCCACGGCAGATTTTTTCCATTTTAAATAAAAGTCCTTTGCCTCTTTGAAATTCTCTTCCTGGTAAATCAATTGAATCATCGTGTACGGCGACTTTTTTGATTTTGATTTTAGTACCAGGAAACGATTAATGTTTTGATACGTGCTTTCAAAGTTCGCTTTCTTGCGAATCGTTTCATACGTTTCCTTAGTCACACCATCAAAAGACAATACCAGTAAATCCAGGGGCAATTGAAGCAACTGCTTACTTTTGGCTTCATCCAGGCTGATAGCATTAGTGGAAAACCCTGATTTCAATCCAATTTTACCGCAGTAATCAATCATCTCCATCAGCTTCGGGTGCAGCAGCGGCTCACCAGCCAGATGCAAAAACACAAACTCCGTATATTCCCTGGCTTCATCCACGATTTTCTTGAACAAATCAAAATCCATGAACCCTTTTTCACGTTCCATCTTTTGCCTGGGGCACATAATACAATTGGCATTGCAGTGATTGGTGATCTCAATGGCAATCTCCACGGGAAAACCCCTGGATACAGTCTCCCGCTTTAAATAACTTTTTAACAAACGAATCCTGTTCTTTATCAACCGAGGTGACAACGATGTTTTTAATCCCATTTTATTATTGCCTTTATTATTGCCTTCGGCGACCAGGGGGCGCTTTTTGAAAAACTGCCCCCTGGACCCCCGCAAAAACTTTTGATACACGGTCAGCCATTGTAATTTGTTTATTGATGTCGTACCCTATAATGATCATTGTAATTCGTTTCCTAAATTAATTTTTGTAATTTTTGGTCATTGTAATTTGGAATTTGTTTGTAATTTGTGATTTTCATCTCCTCTTCTCTTCTCACCTTCGTACCACATTGGTTTCATTTTACCTCTTGACTTTCTCTTTCTTATTGATTAACTTTAAAAACGCCCAACCGCGGGTTATAATCTCTTTCATGCGCCGCGGGTTAAGCATAATCAACAAATATCGAAACATCCGCCCGGGACGAAAATAAAAACTGCGATACAATTCCGACCGGTACTTTTCAAGCTTTTCCGCACTCAGACCATTGGGAATAAAATTAAGATCATACACATGCGTCTTACTCCAATCATTGTCAAACGTTCCATACTGGTGAGCAATTTCATACAACTCAGAACCGGGAG
>WVZO01000068.1 GCA_011772425.1 Candidatus Aminicenantota bacterium | reverse complement strand
TTGATTAAATTTCCCCCGCCCGTTACTGATCGAAAACAAAAGGATTAAGGCGATTATAGTAAAAACTATAATATTCCTTCTATTAAGAGCATTTTTGATTTCTACTGAGAAGTAAGCCTTAAATCCCGATTCCGATTTCATTTTATTCTTTTAAGATTTCTCCACAAATTTCAGCCGTATATTGGCCGAAAAGGACCGCAGAATAAAAACCTTCNNATGATATTTCACCCTTACTGAATGAGGCTCTAACCTCATACAATATAGCCAAGATTTCTTTGGTGTTTTCCAATCCCCTTACCAATAGGCCATTTGTATCGCCAATTTGAAGATATCCGACAGCATCTTGATAAATGTCTCCGTTAGGTTTACGGGTTTCCATAAAGGCTCCGTAATTAAAGTTAATCAATCGTTGAATAAACCAGTGGTTTTTAGGGATATTTTTAATTTTCTCCACAAGAGCCTCATATTCGCTCCTTGCGATTTCTAAATATTCAATAGTTATCTCGGTTTGAAGATTTAAATATTCAAAATCTACCTGAGGAGCTTTTGACTCTACATAGCCTAACATTCCCTGGAATTTGCTTGTAGATTTGAGTAAGTAAGTTGCGCTATTAATTATATGCGCGTTAATATCCACTTGGTTTCCTTCTCCATCTTTGGGGCCATCAGGGAGGGGTAAATAAGCATTGTTAATTTGGTTAAAGACAAGATGCCCATTCAAAAAAACAGGCGCAAAACAAAGCAGCAAAGCTGCGACAAAAATAGAAAGTTTTCTCGTTGAGTTCATTTTTTTCTCCTTTTTTTTAAATTTAAACGGCGTGTTAAAATAATACAACACCGTTGAATTTTTGTCAACAAACCGGTCCCGTTCCCCAGGACCGGTGAAGATGAAGATAGAAATAGAAGTGTTGGGCTGTGGGTTGGGAGAAAACCTTCCGCAATCTACGTTCATTTTTCAACTCCAATTATCAAAGACCCCAAAAAACTTTGTAGAACATTATTATAACAAGTTTTTAGCTCTTGTCAATAAAGGAAAGCTTGTTACTCCTGCCGCCAAAAAAAATTAGTATATATTTAATTTTGTAGTCTATCCTAACACCACGGAAAGCCTTTGATATCAATGATTTTGTTATTAAAATGCCAAAAAATTAAGTATAGGTTAATTTTTGGTCTGTGTTAAAAAAAATAAAATTTTTTCTTAACGATATGAAAACGGTGTGATATGGGTAGAAATACCTANNTAGAAATACCTATTTTGGGGTAGGTAGAAATACCTATTTTCTGGCCGGGTGTTGACAGGGGGTAGCGGGTGTGATATTTTTTTTGGGTAATGGAGGCGCCATGAGAAAAAAGTATTTTTATTTTTTTGGAGAAGGTCATAATGTTTGATAATACAGGGATTCAGGTTGGTGATAGAATGCAGATTGCCAGGAAGAAGGCGAAAATAAAACTGACACAAAAAGAAATGGCGAATAAATTGGGGAAAAATGAGACGACCTATCATAGATATGAAACAAATAAAAGAACTCCTGATGTGGATATAATTGTGAGGTTCATCGAGATTACCGGGGTGGACGCAATGTGGTTATTGACTGGTAAGGGTAATATGTACCCGCCAGTGACTGAATCAGTCAGGAAAGAAGAACTGACAACAGATGATCTTATTGACATCCTTACTCCAAAACTATCGCCGGCTGAAAAATTAAAATTCAAAGAGATAATTGAAAAAATATCTGGAGATACAGTGATGATAAACGCCCTACATGCATTTATCGAGGCGATAAGAGCAAAATGCCTTTAGTTACCATTATAATAGCAAATTTTGGGAAAGTATTTTTACCTATCTCCTGGATGTGTGTTGACAGGGGATGGTGGGTGTGATATTTTTTGTGCACAAAGATCACGTTAATTCATCCGTAGGGAGTGAAAGGTAAGGAAAAGCTTACTTAATCCCTGCCATCGCCTTGTATTTCTCCGGGTTTTCATCGATAAGTTGCTTCAATATCCTTTTACCTTTTGAACTTTTAAGGGGAACGATGGACCGCCCCTTACAATGTGGGCATTCAAGGTANNATGAAAAAGTCCGCCACAGGGTATATATCAATACAGGAAGGATTAAGCATAACCAGAGAATTATTTCTATCACAAAAAGCCCTTTTGTCTTTTTGGCAGGTTCTACCACGTCTTCACAGTCAGTGCAAATCATGTATTTTTGCATTCGTTTTTCCTATAGCTTCCTCATATCCTCAGTATTGAATTCAACTTTTAACCTGTAATCACTAAACGGCACCCCCGCAGCCGCCTTCCCCCACTCACCGCCGGGAGCGAAGTGATACATTGCGTACCAATTGTGACCCTTGATTTTATCCGTCATGAGGTACACATGGACGGCGACAGCATGATTACCCCTTCTGTAGTAACTTACACAAAGGTTTTTAATCTCTTCTTTCAGTTTTTCTTTACTGAGGGCAGGAACCCTAACGGTCACCTGTATTCTTTTGACGTTGCTGTAGTCAAGCCGCTTTTCATTTACAACTTGAATCTTAACCTGTTTTTTCTTTTCCTGAGCCTTCATGATAGACCTTACTTTTTTAAGCAGCAATTTTCCCTCCTCTGCCTCTTTGGTTCCGGGGTTTTTCTGTATTAGCAATACCANNTTGGTTTTCTGTCCTGGCGTTTTTCAGTTCGACCACAAGGCGGTCGTATTCCTCTGCCGGTACACCTTTGTTGCAAAATGTTAAAGAGAGGCAGATAATTGCGAGTAGGATATAGATTGGTTTCATGGTTTCTCCTTTTCTAAAGTCACTCGTTTTAAACCCGGTCGTCTAATTTACCACCCTTTTAACTATGAAAAGATCAGAAAGGTAAGTTCGATCCACACGTATTACTTCCCACCGTTTCAAATATTCTACGCTATTTTTTGTTCTCATAAACCATTGCACATCACTGGCTTTAACGATAATCATAGCCCTGGTTTTTCCTGCACTATCCACGGCTATCGCCACAACTAAGTCAAGACGAGCGTTCATGTTTTTATTTAATACATATACTGATTCCAGGACTTTCACTAATTCCTTTGGGTGTTCATCAGGGTTTGGGTTCGTTTTAAATGATATAATTAAACCTCTTTCACCGCCTTTAGCTCTTCCGTCTGCAATATCGACGCTCAAAACATTTACATTGATTGATTTCAGTGTGGGTTTGATTTTAGAGCACATCTGCGAATCTTGCGCAGCATTTTGAGATGATATCTTGCCATGCGGCTTGACAGGACTCGAATACCCGCCAAAGTTCAACAGCAAAGAGACCAATACGATTAATAATGCAGTTTTTCTCATAATGCACCTCCGCCTAAATTTTAGCAGCCCGGTTCCCGGGTGTCAATCGTTTTTTGAAAAATAGGTATTTCTACCTATTTCTGGCCGGGTATTGACAGGAGTGTGGGTAACCTAATCCCAGGGCACCGGGGTTCTTTTCACCAGTTCAATAGAGACTGTCGTTCCCAGTAAAAACGTTTCTTGACCAGGGAAAAACTATCTACCTTCAATTTGGTGCCAGGAAAAGTACTTTTTGTGTAAAATTCCCTTGACAAGGGGGGGATTATCCTCGATAATATACAGGAGATTATATTTTATTCCGGGCAGGAGAACAGGGCATGGGTAAAAGCATCGATTTTGAAATTATTAAACAGCTAGAAAAGGAGTTGGGGGTAACTCTCAAAAAGGTTAAAATAAAAGAGATTGAAGAAATGCAGGGAAGGGGTGCAGGTTTACAGGCTTATGCCCTGGATGAAGAGGGACGGGTAAAAGGCCTGAGCCTGCACTACTTGCAGCTTTCAACTCCTCAAATACGACTGGTTTCACAGCTTCATTTTCTGGAGCAGGCCAGTTTTATGGGGACGTATCTAATAGATTATTCCTTCCTCTCATCCCTGACACAATTAACCTCTTTGGATTTAAGTTGGAATGAATCCATCAAAGATTATTCCTTCCTCTCATCCCTGACACAATTAACCTCTTTGGATTTAGCAGGGAATGAACTCAAAGACGTCTCCTTCCTCTCATCCCTGACACAATTAACCTCTTTGGATTTAAGTTGGAATAAATACATCGAAGATTATTCCTTCCTCTCATCCCTGACACAATTAACCTCTTTGAATTTAAATGATAATAACCTCAGTGACGTCTCCTTCCTCTCATCCNNCAGACCAAAAAGATTTAATTTCGGCTGAAAAATAAGGGTAACCTGTTGAAAAAGCGTCTCGCGAGACGACGTTAATATCCCGCGAAACGCTTTGTTAATAAGTGTTAGTAAAAAAGTGACAGTAAAAAAATCTACTTTTTTACACGGTCCCATGTAAGAACATCCTTAAATTTCGAATTTTAAGACTTATAACCCATGATTATCAGTTTGTCTCAGATTCATATCCAACCTGGGAATTTTTTTTTCTACCGGAGAAAATACTCGTTTCTACCGGAGATAATTTTTTTTCTAGGGGAGATAATCTCCTTAGAATCGAAGGTGCCAGGTACGTTATTCCCTCTCATCCCTGACACAATTAACCTCTTTGAATTTAGAAGAAAATCCTATAACTAATCCACCTCCTGAAATTGTAGAGAAAGGTATCGAAGCCATTCGCAACTTTTTCAAACAGGTGGATGAGCAGGGTAAGGCCAGGCTATATGAAGCCAGGCTCCTACTGGTGGGCGAGCCCGGGGCAGGCAAAACCACACTGTTAAAGAAGATACTAAACCCGGATTACCCGGTGCCCAATGAAGAAGAACCCACCCTGGGTATTGAGATTAATTCCCAATGGGACTTTGCTTATTCCCATGACAAAAATATTACCTTCAAAACCAACATTTGGGACTTTGGTGGACAACCTATCCAGTACATGCTGCACCAATACTTTTTAACCTCCCGGTCCCTTTATGTACTGGTTTCCGATGACCGGGAGCAGCGCACTAACTTCGACTACTGGTTTGATATTATCAAGGTCCTGGGTGAACAAAGCCCGGTACTGGTGGTGTTGAATGAAAAAAAACACCGATCCATCTCTAATTTTGACTACGATAAATACAATAAACGGTATGGCTCCTCTTATGATATGGAAAAGCGGGATGTAGATTTTTCTATAAATGACGGCCGGTTTAAAGCGCTGATAAACAAGAGTCAGGAAATGCTTTCTAATCTTAAGCATATCGGTGATGAACTACCCCGGCAGTGGGTGCCTATTCGTAAAGAGTTGGAAAGCATTAAAGATGAGAACCAGATCTCCATTAGCCGTTACTTTGATATATGCCGCAAGAACGGGATAGACCAGGAGCCGGACATGCTTACCCTGTGCGGTTACCTGACTGCTTTGGGTGTGGTCCTGCACTATAAAGACGACCCCACCCTTGAAGATACTATTTTTGTCAATCCCTACTGGATTGTTGATGCCCTTTATACAGCCATTTCCGACAAAACCCTGGAGGTGAACAAAGGCAGGTTTAAAAAAGAGTGGTTATTCAACCTCTGGGAACAAAAGGGTTATACCTATGATGAACGCTGCAAATTGCTAAACCTGATGTTGAAGGACAATTTCGAGATTTGCTACCGGGTTGCCAAAGAAAAGGGCAAAAAAGAAGAGTACATGGTGCCCATGCTGCTGCCGGATGTGGAACCTGACTATACACCTCTCCCCGAAACCAACACCCTGAAATTCCGCTTTCAGTATCCCTTTATGCCCGAAGGTATTATCTCACGCTTGATTGTCCGGCTGCATGAGGATATTGAGAAACAATCGGGACAGGATTTAATATGGAAGAAAGGATTTATTCTCAACCGGCAGGGTATCAGGGCACGGGTTGCTGAAGAAAGGTCGGAAAAGGGGCTGCAAATCATAGATATCAAAGTCTCTGGAGAAGAGGGCCGTAGACGGGATTTCCTGGTGGTGATAAAAAACGAAATCCATAATATTCATAAAAAATCCTTCAAAGATATCGATGTAGAGGAGATGGTGCCTTGTACCTGTTCCAGTTGTACAAAGGCAGAAATACCGCACTATTTCGAGTTCTCAGTGCTGAAGCGGTACTTGCGGGCCAATAAAAACACCATTACATGTCATCAGAGCGTCGAGGATGTGGATATCTGGAAACTGATCGAGGAAGTGGTTCCAAGAGAAGAAGCCAGGCAGGGGTATCAAGAGTACTTCAGGGAATGGGGGGAATTGGCCTGGGGTCCAAGAACGCAGGGCAGGAAACCTAAAAAAGACATATTCTCCGAACCACTCCCACAGAAGGACGGAAAAATAGAGCAAATTAAAGACATAGAAGACAAGATTAAAAAAATTCAAGAGCAATTGAGACCCGAAGAAGACAAAAAAATTGTGTGCGATCAAATGGCAGAACGAAAGGCCGATCACAGCATTTGGTGGCTTGTGGGATTCAGTGTGGCTTTTTTGGCAGTTTGGGCAGTATTGATTTTTATCGTATTTGACTGGAATGTCATGGAACCATAGACATACCTTTTCGGTTTCCTTTTGATTGTGATAAATTTATTCTATTTTGCCATCTATAAAAGAAAACTAGACTCCAAAGAATTCGGAGACAGACGCCTTGAAAAAGAAAAAAAGAAGCTGTACCGTAAGTACGAAGTTAATATGGATGAAATCAATCGTTTACGCTCAGAATTAGAAGAACTTGAATCCCAGAAAAAGGCACTCCTTAATATCCCGTAAAATATTTAAGAGGATAGTTAGGAGCACCTTGTTTTCAGCAAACAAAACTCGCACTTTCGCCCTATTTTCCAAAAGGCCCATCAATAGAACCAAATCATTTTGGGAGGCTTATTTCCGCGAATTTTTTCGTTTACTATAAACCACTAAAAAACACTATAAATTACTAAAAACTGGTATAAACCAGTCATGTTTTCGTCACGTTCACGTTTGTTTGCCATAATTCGATATCGATCACTTAAATAGATCGCGAACAGTCTCTTCTCCAGCGTCGAGGTGCTTAACGCTCAACGACACGCCATGCACCATGTACCCCTGAGGACACACCTCCTATTTTTGTTTTTGTAGTCGCCACTTCTCTTAGATATTTCATTCACCTAACGATTAAAGCATGGGATTAAAACTGCATCAAGAGACTCTTTCTGCCTGTCCCTTTCTTCCTCTGGTTATTGTAAGATGGCGTATAGAACAAAGACCCAAATTATAGCAAACAGTAACGGAAGCAGAAAAGTAAGAAGCCATGTAGTTGAGAACTTCCAGATAGGATTCTGTCTAAGTTTCTGCTGTTCTCGGTACTCATGCAAATACTCCATGCAAACCTTTTTAAGGTTTTGAATAATGAATCTTTGTTTCGCCTGCACATACATCCACAACAGTGTGAGAATAAAGCCTAAAATTATTATGGAAAATAAGAAAATGTGCCAGGTACTTTATTCCAGCAAAAGAAGAAGCGAGGAAGCGAAGAAACGGTGAAGATAAGAAGATGAAAAGATCAGTTTAAGGTTTCCTCAAACGTTTGAAACACAACATCCCTCTTTTCAATTCATGTCAATTTTAAAAGTGGTTACATGGTTGGTTGGCTCTGGTAAGGAAGCCTTCCATATGGTCCGAAGGACCTTCTGAGGTTCGTGACGCTATGCGCCTCGCCGAGGGGTGGACCCCCCGAAAAACTTTTTATTAAATCAATCTCTTTTTAGATGAAGATACTGGAAGTCACCATGCGCTTGCAATCGGCGAGTCGGTTTGGTACAATTTTCCCAGGAGGTATTGAAATGAAAAGAACATTAATTCTAACAGCCATTTTCATTGGATTGGTATTTTTTATCAGCTGCGGTGATAAAGGAACAGAAACCGAAAAAGCCGCAGACAAAAAAGATGAATATCAAAATTATCTACAGGCCATGAAAGACATCAAGGCATTAATGGGTGCTGTTGAATCGTACATCACCTTTAGTGATGATATGGAAGTTCCCAAAGCCAATAATATTCAAGAGTTAAAAGCGCTGGTGGAACCGGAACACATTAAAACCTGCCCGGTCAAAGACCCCTGGGGCAACGATTATTTATTCCAACGCATCGATAAAGAAAACTATGCTATTGCAACTGCCGGAAGCGATGGAAATTTTTTAGGCTTTGAACAGGTAGGTAAATATTCTGCCCAAAGCCTTAGCGGGCAAGATATTATTCTCAAAACCGGTGAATATGTTTTCGCCCCCGAATAAGAAATAAAAAGATAAATACCTAAAAGTTTCTTGCTGCCAATCGAACAAAAAATACAACTATGCCATTATTTGGCATACCTAATACCTTATAATTATGTTATAATTTAAAATAGTTTGGTATTAGAATGAGAGCCGAAAAAATGTTAAATTGCCCCGCAGGCGCTGAAGAAACCAAAGCCCGCCCGATTTTAAAATGGGCAGGCGGCAAGCAGCAGCTTTTGCCTCAATTGCTTGCCAAAGTCCCGGACAACTATAACAAATACATCGAGCCTTTTTTCGGCGGAGGCGCGTTTTTTTTCGCCTTAAAGCCCAGGGAAGCTGTTATTTCGGACTCAAACCCGGAATTAATGCATGTATATGAAATCGTCGCTCAAAATGTTGAAGATCTGATCGAAATTTTAAAGACTTTTAAAACCGATAAAGACAGTTATTATGAAATTAGAGCCCAGGACCCAACGAAACTATCCGAAGTTGAAAGGGCTGCACGGACGATTTATTTGAATCGTACCTGCTTTAATGGGCTTTATCGAGTGAATAAAAAAGGCCAGTTCAATGTTCCCTACGGAGACTACAAAAATCCGAAAATATGTCATCCTGAAGAGCTGCAAGCTGCTTCTAAAATACTCAAACACAGTAAAATACTGTGCGGAGATTATAAAGAGGTACTGGCTAAATATGCAGAAGAAGGCGACTTCATATACCTTGATCCGCCTTACCTCCCAATATCCAGATATTCGGATTTCAAAAGATATACAAAAGAACAGTTTTATGAAGAAGATCACATGGAACTGTCAAAAGAAGTGATACGGTTACATGAACGCGGATGTCATGTAATATTAACAAATTCAAATCACCCGCTGGTTTACGAGCTGTATGAAGGATTCAACATCGAAGTCTTTCAAACCCGCAGAAATATCAACAAAGACGGGAAAAAAAGAACCGGTGAAGATGTTATTATTTATGTACCGCCCCGCAGGAAATTCTTATTGAGAATTGAACCACCACCGTTAAATAAACAAGTTAAGAAATACCCATCCACCCGATACATGGGCAGCAAACAAAACATCTTACCTTACCTATGGCAGGTTGCGTCAAAATTTGATTTTGAGAGTATACTTGACCTTTTTAGCGGCAGCGGTGTTGTCAGTTATATGTTTAAGTCCTATGGAAAACAAGTTTTTTCAAATGATTTTATGGCAATGGATGCGACATTTGCCTGTGCAATGGTGGAGAATAACCAGGTAAAACTATCGAATGACGATGTTGTTCGACTCCTGGATCGTTCGGTGGAGACCGATCATTTGGTTTCAAATAGATTTAAAAAATTATATTTTAAAGATGATGAAAATCATCTCATCGACTGTATAAGGACAAATATAAAAAAAATAAAATGCAAATACAAACGGGCAATCGCAATGACTGCTCTTATTCGGGCGGCGATGAAGAAAAGACCGCGAGGTATTTTTACATATATCGGGGAGCGATACAATGACGGCAGGAGAGATCTAAAGCTTTCTTTCCAAGACCAATTTATTCAAGCGGTGAAAGTTGTTAATCAGGCTGTCTTCAACAATGGAAAGGAAAACCTTTCCCGTCAGGGTGATGCCATTACAGTTCATTGGAAACCAGACATGGTATATATGGATCCCCCTTATTTCAGCCCTTTTTCCGATAATGATTATGTGAGACGTTATCACTTTGTGGAAGGCCTTGCCTGTGATTGGAAAGGAGTGGAAATTCAAGAACATACCAAAACCAAAAAATTTAAGAGCTATCCATCCCCTTTCAGCTCTCGAATCGGTGCTCACGACGCCTTTGACAAACTATTTAATAATTTTAAAGACAGCATTCTATTGATTTCCTATTCTTCTAATTCCCTACCCACAAAAGAAGAGATGTTATCGCTCATGTCCAAATACAAAGAACATGTGGAAGTAATTTCAATCGATTACCGCTACAGCTTTGCCAACCAGGGGCACAAAACAGCAAACAATAACAATAAAGTAAAGGAGTATATCTTTATAGGCTTCTAGGAGGATATATTGACATTATGGCATATTGGAAATACAACAGTCAGAAGTCCATATCGGCTGAAAGAAGCCTTGAAAGTATTAAAAAATTCGGAATTCCACGGTAATTTATTAGGCAAAGAGCGTGAACAGGGATTTGCGCTGCTGCTTAACGAGAAAGCGGTTGTCAGAGTAGATAGAATAATTCAAACGCCGGATTCCGATTCAAGTGATTTAGGGCGTAAATGGCGAAGTGCCCTGGGGCAATTGGGTTTTGTGGTGAAACACCTTACAATAAAACATAAAGTTGGAATTGATCCAAAACTGAAATCATTGGTATCTGATATAAAAAGCCTATCAGGTATACCTTATGAAATTACCCCTAATGGAAACAATCTAATTCGTGCAGATAGTGTTGCTGAGCAGCAGGAGTGTTTTTTAAGGGCATTGGCAGCTTATAGGATTCCTTCAATTCTTGAAACCAGTTATGAATTTGCACCATTTTCTCCTCTTCGATTCATACTGGAAATACTTTTAAACCTTGAAAGTATCGGCGAAGAACCTGTCATCCGGTTTGAAGAAATGGCGTTATTTGTCCAGCGAAATACGCCTGAAGAGGGAGTCGACTATGTGGTTTCCGAAATTTTGAATTACAGGGAGAAAAGGCAGAGAGTCAAAAACAAAAAGAGATATGACAACGAAAATCTGGTTGAATCTGTTGGTGGAGACAGAACCAAAGCCGGTACGCTTAGAGATTATGCAGACCTTAATTTTAGATATCTTAAATCAACAGGCCTCGTCCAATCTAAAGGTCGTTCCATATCTATCGTGCATGAAAAGCAAACATTGGCCGAGCTTCTGGTTTCCGAAGCGTTAGAACCATACAATGATTCAACATACGTAAAGACGTTGTGGGAAGGTGCAAAATTACCCACTGATGACAAAATTAATGCAATAGACATTATCCATCATTTATTAGCTAAACTGAAAGAACATGGAGAAGAATTTAAAATACCTGATTTGCAAGAAAGAAGTCTGCACGATCTTTCGCTGCTTCGTCATCAATTTGAAAATCGGTTTCAGTGTCTGAAAGAGCTGGAGTTTGCAAAGGAGCAAGCCAAATCCTGGGAAGAAATTACCAGTTTCATGAAAGCTTTCAATAAATCTAAACGAACTGTCGTTCTCAGCGACGGTGAGACCTTAACCATTCCAGGCGGTGAAGCGCCGGCCTATTTTGAATGGATTATATGGAGAGCGTTTCTGGCTGTTGATTTCATGGCAAACACCCCCTGGGATGCCAGGAGATTTAAAATCGACCAGGACTTTTTACCATTATCTCATGCACCTGCGGGAGAACCGGATATGATATTTGAATTTGAGGAATACGTCCTTGTGGTAGAAGTTACCCTTAAATCTTCATCCCGCCAGGAGGCTGCTGAAGGAGAACCGGTCAGACGACATGTCGCCAAAATAGCGGAGCAGTTTGAAAACAGTGAAAAGCGTGTTTATTGTTTGTTCATCGCTCCCTACATCGATAGCAATACAGCTGAAACCTTTAAAATCGGCAACTAGTACAAAGAAGACGACACAACACTTAAGCTGCAAATTGTGCCAATCACTCTTGATAAATTTATCGATTTATTTGAAGCCGGTTTCGAATTCACTAAATGCAAATTAACACCTGCCAAAATACTGGAACTTATAATTAATTGCAGAGCCTTAAGCAACAATGACGCCCCGAAATGGAAGAAAGAGATTAGCGGTGAAATAAAAAGACTTGTGTCACGAATGAAACAACAATAAACATTTTTGACCAATCCTTTTTTTACTTGAAAACTTGTGCCCGTGTGACCTGTTCCGTTACAATCTCGTTACACAGTCGGTAGACTGGAGTAATGTTTAATCTCCCAAAACGTTTATTATAAAAGCTCACGCCCGGAGGGAGTCGAACCCCCAACGCGCAGATTCGAAGTCTACCGCTCTATCCATTGAGCTACGGGCGCATATCCTGCACCATTATACAACGATTTTCCCTTTTGTTCAAGCCGCTGGTTATGTACTGATTAAAAAGACTTCTCAATATAATCCTTTAGAAGTTTGTTTTCATGGTTCAGGCCGCTTATCATGGTCTTAACCACATCACCAATGGATATAATACCTTTCAACCTGGTGTTGGTTTCACCTCCCACAATAGGAATATGGCGGATTTGATTGGCTGTCATGACTTTCATCAAATATTCAATGGTGTCATCAAGAGTTCCCACAATCAATCTTTCCTTGGGCGTCATCACCAATTTAACACTCATATCTTTAATCTCACCTTCTGTTTTGCCCAGCTTTCTCAAGATATCCCTTTCCGTGACGATCCCCTGGATATCTTCTTTGTCATCCACAACGATAAGTGCGCCAATGCGTTTCTCATTGAAGATTTTTACCGCATCTTTCAATCGTTCATTAATGTTAATTGTATACACCACTGGTCCTTTTTCTTTTAATATGTCAGCTACCTTGCGTCTCATTGTTTCTCCTGTCATATAATTTTTTATTTAACGTTTTTTCCACCTCTAATATTAATACGAAATGACAAAAATTGCAACCCCAAAAAATGGAATAATGGATTTTGTTTTTTGATCTGTACTTCAAATTGTGATAGAATTCTATCTCTATAATAACGGATAATGGAGGATAACATGGTTGAAAATAAAACACTGGATATTATTAAAGGAGCTATTTTATTGGAACACAGGGGAAAAGCTCTTTACGAATCAGTCGCCCAGAAGACTGATGTGGACGCCGTTAAAGAACTCTTCCACATGCTGGTGGAAGAAGAAAACAAACACATCGATATCTTAAATAACCAATTCACACGCGTTTTAAAAGGAAAATCCTTTGATGCCTCCGGCCTGGAAAATGTCAAAGGAACAACAGCAGACGCGATTCTTTCCCAAGACATCGTGAACGGAATTTCCGGTGCCGGCTATGAAGCCGCTGTAATCGCTGCCGCCCTGGAGTTTGAAAAAAATGCCGTACAATATTACAGCCAACAAGAAGCCGCAGCACAAGCCGAAGAAGAAAAAAAACTATTCGCCTGGCTGGTCACATGGGAAACCAATCATATGACCATGCTGGCAAAAATCAACGACGATATCAAAGAACAAATCTGGCACGATAACAGTTTTTGGCCCTTTTAATTTCTCCGGCAAAGTCTGTTAAACTTATAGATTAGGAGGCTAACATGTATAAAAAAAGAACCAGTGAAAGCGATTCTTTCAAAAAAAAATCTTCGTGTCTTTATGTCTTTGTGGTATTAATCCTTTCACTATCCCTTTTAGCGCAGGTACAGATTACAGAAATCAATGAGGACAAACCCCTCAAGGGAGAGTGGGATTTCCGCATGGTCAAACTCTGGGAAATCGAAGAAATCAGCGGCGACGTGTTTGCCAGGATAGGCAGAATTTTATCCGATGACCAGGAAACCCTTTACGTGGTGGATCCAAAAAGATATAAAGTCTTTATTATCGATAAAGACGGGAAATTGATTTCCGCATTTGGCAAAAAGGGCGAAGGCCCCGGCGAGATGCGGCAAATAGGGAGATGTTACCTGGTGGATGACCAACTGGCTTTCCCGGACCGCAGGGCCAACCGGATTCACTATTTTTCAAAACAAGGGACCTATTTAAAATCCGTTATTATCCCGGATGACCTCAGCCCCCGTGTCATGATCGATAAACACCGGCTGATCTCCGTTCCCTGGATCAACTGGAGAGACCCCAAAGGCAAGGCCACCGGGTTTATTTACAATCTAAAAGACAAAAGTAAAAAACAGCTTTTCGAATTTTCCACGTTCAAAAAGGGAATGGTCCGAAAAACGTCTGGCAGCAGTTCCTTTTCTTTTTCATTCTCCAGCTCTGACATTACCCCTATTATGGTGCTGGGTTACAGTAATAATAAAATTTATTACGGCATAAACAATGTGTATGAAATCACCGTTAAAGATATCCGGGACCTGGAAAAGGCGCTGGTTTTTTCCCTGGAAAGGAAAAAAACAAAGGTGCCTGCTGGTTATAAAGATGAATTGTTGGAACACATCGATTGGCCTGAAAACATAAAAAAAGAAATCAAGAGAGGATTCCCCGATTATTTTACTTATTTTGAGAGTATTTTCTCCGATGATCATGAGAACATTTACGTGTATGTCACCGACCCGCTCAAGGAGAACCGGCGAAAGCTGGATATTTTTTCTCCCGGGGGGAAGTATATCTATCGGGCGGAAATTGTTGTGGAGGAAGGCGAAGAAATCAGGGGTACTCATTGGAAGAAGGACAAATTGTACATGGGTATTGAGACGGAGGAGGGTGAGCTCAAGCTGGTCAAATATAGGATTCGTCTGCCTGAGAAAGGGGAAGGGGAAAGGTGAC
>WVZO01000140.1 GCA_011772425.1 Candidatus Aminicenantota bacterium | reverse complement strand
ATCGCGATACTGGTTGGGAACGATACCCAGAATTTTCTTGAATTTTTTGTTAAAATGCTGCTTTTTCTCAACCCCAACCATCTTCTGGATATCTGAAATATTTAAATCTTTCCTCTCTTTTATCAACTCTGCTGCCCGGTGCACCTGGGCGGATTCAATATAATCAAACAGGGAAACCTGGGTATCTTTTTTAAATCGTTTAGACAGGTAGTTTTCATTCACGTCGAATTTTTGGGCAATTCTGTAACGGGTCAATTGGGATAGTTCTTCCAGGTCACGGGTCAATATGTAGATGATGACTTCTTCTGTCAGTTTCTCATGTTTCATGATTCAGCCTCTTCCTTGCTAAAATCAATTTCGCTCCATTCCTTAGATTACTGAATTGAAAAAAAAATGTCAACCCTTAAATTCAAATTTATATTATTTTTTGCCTCCACCGGCCAAAACCCTTTTGAAAAAACCCCACTGCGTGGGGGGGCTATATGCGGAAAGAGCAATGCAATTTGCCAGGAAACATTGTACCCCATTGGAATCACTTTTAATTGGCTCCCCTCGCCGTTGGGCTGGACTCCCAAAAACTTTTCATATGCGGACAGTCATCGTACCACGCTTCATAAAGGTATTCCCCATTGGTACCATTATCTTTCTTATATTCTTGTCTTCTTCTCTTATCTTGGTGTACCTTCGTGTACCTTGGTGGCTAAAATTATAGTTAAAAAAGGTGCCAGGGTAAGAAAATTTTGGAAGAAGAAACCTCTTACTTGCTCTTGTTGGCACCTCGAACCGATTCATCCCTTTGACCACCCAGAAAAATCCCAATTAGCTTAATCGCCTGGTTATTTTTACCCATCACAAACTGAATCCGAAAAATATCCGGATAGTTGTCATCCAATGCAAAAAGATTCTCAGATAACTTCACCATTGGATACATGGTAATCTTCGGGCTGTCCCGGTAATAATACAAATCACCTTTCTTAACAATAACATGACGGGGACCGTAGGTTCCGACGATTCGTTTTTTCTCCTCGTCGCTGATAGGGAGAGGATAAGCCCTGGCTTTCAACCATTGAGTATACCACCGAAGCACCGACAGTCCCGGACTATCACCGCTTAACCCTGAGGTTGACTCCTTCAGCAAACGGTCATATATATCCGCCAGGGCCTTGAGCCTCTTTGACGACGCACCTTCTCCAGGTACATCAGAAAACCGCTTAATGAATTCCCGGTGCGCGCTCAGGCTGCCCGGAAACAGCAGGACGTTTAAGCGAAGCACCTCCATCGCTTCGGCTCGCTTCTCCTCCTTTCCAAACCGGTCCGCCAGTGACTTTAAAAGGTATTCATCATCTATTCTATTTTTTATTTCCCGGAATAAGGTGATACCTGCGTCAATTCCTCTGTCCAGGATGGTATGATAAAGTTTTGCTATTTCTTTGCTTTTATGAAAGTCTACGTTAATGGAACCTCCCTCAACACCCGGTTCAAAAAAAAGAAATTCTTCCATATCCTCGATAAAAAATGTTCCTTGAGCAACAGGAAGAAGTCTAAATTTATAATAGTAATGGTAATTTTCCAGGATCAGGCCGCCATCCATATGTTTGATGAGAAACGGTTTGTCGTTGAAACGATATTCTCCCACATACCGGGTGAATTCTTTTTGTACCAAAGGGATGGTATTTAATTTTGGTCTTTTCACCGATAATCGCAAGGGGATAAATTTCGGTTTGGCAGCCAGCGGATGTATCCTGGCTGCAAACATCTTTCTAATGGCATCAAACCTGTTTTTAACAGACTTTTCCGCATAGGTATCGGCGCGTATGACAATCACCACTTGCCGGGCGGGGAACACCCCGATAAATTGACCTCCCACCCCGGAAGCAAAAAACATCCTGGAACCATTGAAATTTTCATCGATCCACCAGAGATACCCGTATCCCAGGGTCTCCCTATCCGGGACAGACGAATAAGGGATCATACTCTCGGCTATCCACTTTTCAGAAATGATTTGCTTTCCATCCCACTTGCCTTTTTGTAAATAAAGCTGTCCGAACCGGGCCATATCCCGGGCTGACATTTTAAAGGGATAGGCTGGATGAATGGTGTATTCCCGCTCATAATCGTGTGTGCCGTCTATTATCCTGAAATCTTCCATTTGCAGTGGGGCAGCGATGTGTCGCAGGAAAAATTCGAAAATATCGGCGTTCGCTTTCTGTTCAAAAATAGTTCCCAATACATTAAAATCCCAGTTATTATAATACCAGTAGGTATCCCGCTTGTGACTTCCACGCCGGGGGCGTTGGGCTTTCATCTGGTCTGTTTCAGCCGCTGCCGGATGGTAAACACCGGAGCGGCATTTTAAAAGGTCGCGGATTCGTGCTTGTTTTTCTGCCGCGGTTAAAGACGCAATGTCATCGATTTTTAATGCCTCTAAGGTGTTATCCAGGTCAATGGTTCCCTTATCCACAAGGATTCCATATAACGCATTCAATAAACTTTTCCTCACCGAATGACATTTAAATCGTCTGCGGATATCGCCAAAAGCGGCAGCTACTTTACCTTTGTAAACAATCATCAGGGCCGATGCCCCGGATTGTTTGTATATTTCTCTTAATTTTTCCCCAGACCACCCGGCCTCTTCCGGTGTCAGGTATTGTTCCCAGGACTTCCCCGGGGACTGAGCAGCCGCCCCGGTGAGGAACCCCAGGATTATAAGAACACTTAAAAGTACCCCCATGGTTTTAAAATGGAAATGCGTTGTCTTTTGTAACTCCATTGCTCGACTCCTTTTTTCTAATTTCCTTTATCCTGATTTAACGAAAGAATGAGTTTTAAAGTTCCCTATTTTTCAATTTTCCATCGTTCCTGGAGCCGCACATCTCGACTCTCCCTTTTTCCGATTAATTTGGGAATTTGGGGACAGTCAAGAAGTCCCCGATCCGGATCATCACTCAGAGAAACTCCAGGTCATCGATTCAAGCCGGCATTATCCGCCTTTAACCCCGGTAAAAAGGTAGACCAGGCGCGAAAAATATAGCAGTTTTCAACTTTTCAAACACCGAGTCAGGTTTTTATTTTCCCCCCGGGGCTACGCTCAGTCCACTCACCGCCGCAGGCTCCGCCTTTTCGCGGCTGTTCGTTTCCCTCGCTCCGCCCTCCTACCTGCTTTACCTGCCTGCTATCTTTGACCTCGGGCCAGGCGAAAGCCGGTAAGGACGCCGCGGTTAGACGGCACGTCCCTGAAGCGGCTAGCAGACCGGNNAAAGCCGGTACTGTTGAAGCGGTAAGACGGCTCGAACCTGTCGCGGTAAGCAGACCGGACAAACCTGCCGAAGCCGAACCAACAGCCGCCGCGCAAAACCCGGAACGTGCCATTTTCAGGGCCGGTGGGATTTGTAACTTCTTCACGGGGATAATCTCCATAGAAATCATTACACCACTCCCAAACATTACCTAACATATCATATAACCCATAAGCATTGGATTTTTTCTGAGCCACAGGATGAGTTTTTCCTTTTGAATTTTTATTATACCAGGCAATTTCATCCAGTTTCCCATACCTATCGCCTGTTGTCCCTGCCCGGCAAGCATATTCCCACTGCGCTTCAGTAGGCAGGTGTACGTTCTCTCCTATTTTAGCGGATAACCATTTACAAAAATCAATGGCGTCATCCCAGGATACATTAATAACCGGCCGGTTACCCCTCCCCCACCCCGCATCGCCCGGTTTATCCCTGCCGGTGGCTTCACAAAATTTGTCATATTGATCGAAGGTCACCAACGTTTTCGACATATAAAAGGAATCAAGTGAAACAGTATGAACTGTTTCATCACTATCTCCCATTTGGAATTTGCCGGCAGGAATTTTTACCCATTCTATTTTAAACAGCATCTTCCAGATAAAATCAGTGATTACGATTTGGTCAAGTAATTTTTCTCCCTGGTTTTCCAGGATATATTTAACCACAAGAAATTCCTGGATGCTGTAATGAGAAAAGCGGAAATCGCCGTCAGAATTTTTATTTAAAAGGGAACGGCCTTTAACGTCGATATTTTCCACTTTTTCGATTCCTGGAAATGAGGCCACTAATTTCTGTAAATCTTGCTCAGAAATTTCACGAGCCTGTTTTTTCTGCATTTCCACGGCCAACAACAAACAGGCTTTTAATAATTCGTTTTTCGGCTTTTTGGATTTAATCTCTTGCCTTGCCAGCCAATTATCGAGCAATATATCATAAACATCATATTCCTCCATACCACCGGTTAATTTATCCTGGTTTTTCATAAATTCCTCGACATGAGCCAACAGCATTGGTCTGCAGCGTAACGATCCCATTTTATCGATAATTTTTTTAGCTGTATTGATTTTTCTTTTGTCCTTGATTTTAAAAAAAAGAACTTTTTTAAAAAACCGTTTACGTAAATATTCATCCACTTTATTGCTGTCAAAAAACGACAGGTATTTTGCATAGCATTTATATCCCCCCACTTCTATTTTCCCGGGGCTTTCCAGGCTGGGGAAAAATTGGGTTCGACAGGTTATTATTACTTTATGAAAGCTTTGAGTTAAATCTAAAATTTCCCTCAGCCGTTCTTCCACTCTTCCTGAAGCGGTTTTGTCTTCATCTAATGCATCCAAAAGAAGAATTGTTTTCCGTTTTTCATCGATGTTTTTTACTTCATTTAGAGTATTCTCGCCAAGTTTAAATAATTCACAGTTATATTGCCGGGGCCAAAAAGTGGTTAATTCTGTCAATTTCAACATTGCCAGCAGCGATGTTTTACCCATACCCGCATCTGATAGAATAAACATCACATTGTTACCGGGATTGGTTAAACTTTTGGAATCAAAAAAATCATTCAACTTTTCAAACGTCGATTGCCTGGATACATTAAAATCTTCATCTGCAGAATCTGCGGGGTTTATTTCCTGGCTTTGAGGGTCCACATAAAATTTGACCAGTTCCAGGGGGTCTAGCCCCATCATTATGTCCTGGATTTTTTCCAGTTCTTTTTTTCTCTTCTTTCTTTTCTTTGATAATTGCTTATATAACCGGGCTATCCAATCCGCACCCAGCTTTAGAGGTATTATCCCATCCATGGTTTTCTCCTACTCCCCAAACTCCCGGTTCATATCATTAAATAGGCATCCCTTAGATTTAATTCCAATTCCTCCAGTGTCAATCCTTGTGTCATGATTTCAGGATGTTCAAGCAGTTTACCCAGCCAGAATTTGCCATCTTTCCAGTATATCATTGTCATTTTTTTGCCTAATCTTTTTTCTTTTATATTTTCTTCAGCCATTAAAGATACTCCCTTTAAATTCCACGCTCTAAATATAATCCTTTTTCTTCTCAGTGTCAACAGTATCAAAAATTATTCAGCAATTTTATAAAAGAGACAGGAGGTTTTACTTGAATGTCCCTTTTTTCACCAAACTCCCGGTTCCACTGTTACAATTTTTGCAATTGCTTCCTGTCTCCATTGCTCTAATTCCTGTCATGACTAAAAAAAAGGCACCCTCCCAGAAGGATGTAAATGCTTTTCCAGTTTATCGGCGATTTTATCGAGCTTTAACATCAATTGCCGGGATGAAGCATGATTAGCCTCTGCCGATATCGAGCCAATCAAATCTTCTAGTTCAGATTCAGTAAACTCGACCTTTACGATTCCTCTATCAGAAGGAAGTTCTGCCAGATCAAAATTGAGGTACATATCCGGGAAACAGTGTTCTACAACCAAATCACGCTCTTTTGCCTTTAAACTTACTTTTATTTTTTTTCCCACCATTATAATTCACTCCAATTTTCATTTCGTTTGCCGGACAAGCCGGAACCAAAAAGAGAGGGATTCAGAAATCCTTTTCTTCATCGTACTGGACAATATACGTCTTGATAGTAATACCACTGATTGTCTCCACTTGTTCTTTAATATTGGCTAACTTTACCGTATTGGGAACAAAAACCAGGTAAACACCCTCCTTTAACCCCATGGCTTTTGAATAGTAAGCCAACTGCTCTTTACCCTTTTCAAACTTTAACGGGCTTTGATAGATTTTGAACTCAATGACATACTCCTTTCCTTCGATGTTGAGCAATAAATCGCATCTTCCCAGCCCGGAATGAGGTTCCAGGTAACTTTTTCCCTCTACTTCCTGGAGAAAGGCCTGGATATAGGTCTCGAAACTGTAAGCCAGGGCGGCCTCTTTTAAACTCTTATGTTCACCGGTATCCGGGTCCTTTTCACGGAAATATTTAAAACTGCGGCGCTTCACGTAGTCTTTATAATTATCTATTAGTTTATCGAAATTTACCCGGCCCCCTTCTTCCAGGAGAGAATGGGAGTCCACATGCCGGAAAAAACGGCCGCCTTCACCGTTGGCATAAGGATAAAAAGCATCGTAAACCGCCTTCCTGTACATAGGCACCCAGAATTCCACGTAACCGTCTTTGTCTTTTTTGATCAAACCGTGAGAGTGAAGGAACTTTATCTTTTCATCGTTAACCTGGTATTTCACCTTTTCTTCCGTAAACAAGAGTTGTTCGACGAAGTCCCGGCACTCTTTGTCTTTACTGATGATATTGGAAATATTTTTATCAGTGGCTTCGGTGAGGAACCAGTCCTCTACCTTAAGGTAATCGTCATAGTCGATGATTTCTTTTTGGGGGTTACGCTCCACCAGTTGATAGGCGAACGCGTTCACCAGTCCGGGCTGGTTGGCGGTATTGGCGCATATTTTTTCTTTGACTTCCCGGTGGAATAACTGGCCAGTTTCTTCTTCGTGCATGTGCAGCAGGGTAAAGGTTTCTTCATCGGAGAAATAGGGTACTTCCAGATTATCGGCGATATTGAAGGGACTGGCATGATCCTGCACCACTCCGATGATATTGC
>WVZO01000362.1:2516-2702 GCA_011772425.1 Candidatus Aminicenantota bacterium | reverse complement strand
TCCCCCTTTTTCTTAAATATGGACTACTTGTACTATGTAATTCAAACTTATCTGTCCGTTCGTTAAGCTTGAATATAGAGCAATAGTGGGACTTTATTATCTCTGGCAGTTTCTCAACAATCATATTAAAAACTTCTTTTTCTGATTTATAATCGTATAATTGTAGAAGAAGCTCATTAAGATTAT
>WVZO01000362.1:0-2343 GCA_011772425.1 Candidatus Aminicenantota bacterium | reverse complement strand
CCACTTTATCCAACAATCATCCTCATTTATTTCCAATGGATCAGCAATTGAGCAGTAATTATTTAATTCGTTATCATCTAGAGTTTTCCACCCGTTTCTTTCTATCACAAATTTACTTGTGTTGTCGATCAATAAAGGTTTGGCAGTATTGAATATCCATCCCGTAAGTCCAATACTCTTAGGATATTTTACCGCAATACCTTTATTAATTAATTCTTTAAACCAATCTTTAGTAGATGCGATGGGTTTGATGTTTTCTGAAGTTTCGTCTAATTTGTATAAAACACATCCAATACCCTGTACTAAGTCAGCAACAAGATTAACAATTTTTTCTGCCTGCTCTTTTTCATCTTCAATGCTGACAATATTTAAAAGTTCCTTAATTATTTTTGAACGTTCGTCATTCATTTTATCCTTCCTTTGAATACGAATACGGGACGGTGCATGCGAGTGTGCGAATGTTGCCCATCATTTTTTACTCGTCTTCGCTTCTTGTTACTTTGACCTACGATGGATTTAAATACTCTGGAATATGCATAGACCAATCTCGTGGCGCACACAAGCTTCCGCCATTAGAGGATGTTTTGAAATCCCAACCCTCTTTAGCCCAATCAACTCAAATGTTCTCCATCTAAACATCTCCGGCTTTTCCCGGAAATATATTTCTATCACACCTTGAGTAAGAAAGTCAACCCCTTTTGGATAAAAAATGAAAAATGAGTATTTTTACCTATACTTTTGCTATGTTCTTTTGTATCCGCTGAATTTTTTTGTCGAGGCTTACCAACCCTCAATCTACTGATTATAAATTTTTATCCCGCTAATTCGATGATATTTGAATGGGTTTCCGGTACTTCAAAGCTGTTTACCAATTTCCGCTGACCTTCCAGCAGGGCTTTGGTATACCTGGCAGTGGTAGAGATATCGGCATGACCCAGNNCGCCTTTTTTCAAAAGTGCGTACGTGGCAAAGGTATGCCGGAGATCGTGAAACCTAAATCCCTTGATGCCCAGGTCTTTCAAGAGTGTTCTCCAACTTCTGTTTATGCATACAAAAGCTTTCCCGGTTTTAGGATTTTCAAAAACGTATTGGCTGCCGTTCCTGCTGTAATGGAGCTTGTAAAACAGTTCACTCAAAGACTTGTTAAGCGGTATCACCCTGATTTTCCTGTTTTTGCTCCTTTGTGCCTCTATTCGGATAAATCCTTCTTCCAGGTTAACCTGGTCCCATTCCAGGTTTAAAATTTCAGCTTTCCTCATCCCGGTGTTGAGCGCAACCAGGATGATGTGCCTTAAAGGTGCTTTTGAGTTTTCGATCAAACGCCTTATCTCTTGCTCAGTCGCAATCCTTTCCTTTGGTTCCTCTTTTGCCATCTCGTATTTTATCGGCTTCAGTTCCAAATCGAACCACTCTGCGGCCAGGTTTACCATGCTTCTCAAAAGCCCCACTTCCCTGTTGACCGTGCCTGGGTTTACCAGGTTTTTCTTGTTCGCTGCTTTCTCCTGCAACCGCTGTTTCCTGTATTCAACGATGTGGTAACTTTCTATTTCATGCAGGTATAAATCACCGAAGTAGGGAATGAGATTACGCAGCCGGGAGATGTCGCATTTATAGCTTTTCTTGGTTGGCTTTGCGTGTTCCTTGACGTACTTTTCGCTAAAATCGACAAATTTGATTTTCTTGTTTTTCCGCTTCCGCAGTATCGGGTGCTTGTTTTCGTTGATGGAGTGCAAGCGCTGGTGCAGAACTTTTTCGGCTTCCCTCTTGCTTGTGGAAATGGGTTCCCTAATCCGCCTGCCGTTGAAACGGTAATCAATCCACCATTTCTTGCTTAACTTACCTGTTTTTGGATTCTTCTTTTTATTAACGCTCATTGCTGCCTCCTTTCAGCAAAAATACCCCGATTTCCGGGGGGACCCGATATACATCAAATTCGATTTTTTTCAACAAAAAAATTAAAAAAAATTTGAAAACCGCTATACAACTATATATTTGCCACGGCATTGTTGAACTGCTCCAAAACCTTCCGGTTTGTTTTTTTGGATTTTTCATGCCTTTTTTGCTTTTCATTTTCCGATTCAGGCTCGTGTGAGTTTTCCTCGACCCACCGGTTGAGCCGTTTGGGGTTGAACATAACGATTGACTTTTTCCCTTCACCGAATTTCACGAACGGAATTTTTTTCTCATATACCCATTTCATTATGGTGGAGGGTTTAACTCCCAGGACTTCGGCCACTTTTTCGGCTGTCAGTAATGCTTTTTCTTCAAATATCCCGGTCATTGTCCGTGACTCCGCTCAACTCTCCTATTCATAAACCCCTTAAGGGATACCTGCCTCTTTAG
>WVZO01000641.1 GCA_011772425.1 Candidatus Aminicenantota bacterium | reverse complement strand
TTCATTCTGCCTATCAATACCCCTTCAGCGGCACCAGCGGCGACTGGAGACGGAATAATCAAGGTTGGGGTATGGCGGACGTGGGGAATCTCTACGATATGGCCGAGGCCCACAGTTGGGGCTTCCCGGTTCTTATCGATGAGAGTGCAGTGATCGCCCCCTTAGAGACCCATACGTATAACGTAGACGTCAGTGCCGGCACAGCNNCTGTCGCTGAAGGTCACCGAGCCCAACGGGACAACCTATTACTGGGGCAACAACGGCCTGGACGTCGGTGTGTGGTCCTCTTCCGGCGGCAGTTCCAACACCATCGACACGGTGGAGAATGTGTTTGTCCAGAACCCGGCGGCTGGAACCTGGACCATCCGGGTACTTGGTGATGAAATCGTGCAGGACGGCCATGTGGAGACAGGCGCCATCGATGCCGACTATGCCCTGATCGTTTCCGGTGGAACCAGTGGACCACCACCCACGCCTCCGGCAGCTCCCACGGGTCTAACAGCCAATGCCGTGTCCTGTAACCAGATCGACCTGGCCTGGACAGATAATTCCGACAATGAGACGTCATTTAAAATTGAAAGAGGCACTGACGGTATCAATTTCTCTCAAATTGACACGGTTGGAGCCAATATCACCACTTACAGCGACACCACCGCAGCAGAAAATACCACCTATTACTACCGCGTAAGAGCTTCCAATTCTGCCGGCGATTCCGACTATACCAATACAGCCAACGCCACGACACCTGCATGTCCATCTCCCCCTGCTGCTCCCACGGGTTTAACAGCCAATGCGGTCTCCTGTAACCAGATCGACCTGGCCTGGACGGATAATTCCGACGATGAGACTTCATTTAAAATTGAAAGAGGTACTGACGGTATCAATTTCTCTCAAATCGATACGGTTGGAGCCAATGTTACCGCTTACAGTGACACCACCGCGGCGGAAAATACCACCTATTACTACCGCGTCAGGGCCTCCAATGCCTTCGGCGATTCCGGCTATTCAAATACAGCTAACGCCACCACACCTGCATGTCCAGTTCCCCCGGCAGCTCCCACGGGTTTAACAGCCAATGCGGTCTCCTGTAACCAGATCAACCTGGCCTGGACGGATAATTCCAACAATGAGACTTCATTTAAAATTGAAAGGGGTACCGACGGAATCAATTTCTCTCAAATCGATACGGTTGGAGCCGATTTTACCGCTTACAGCGACACCACGGCGGCAGAAAACACCACTTATTATTACCGTGTAAGGGCTTCCAATGCCTTCGGCGATTCCGGCTATTCAAATACAGCCAACGCTACGACACCTCTGTGTGGAATTCCCCCCGCTGCACCGACTAACCTGAAGGCCAGGGGCAAGGGCAAGGCAAAGATAACCTTAACCTGGAACGACAACGCCAACAATGAAGACGGATTCTATATTTACAGGGGTACCGACGGCGTCAATTTCAACTTGATCGATACTATTGGCCCCAATTTAATGCTCTACGACGACCTCACTGCCCAATCCAAGATCACCTACTATTACAAAGTCTGTGCCTACAACGGCGCCGGCGAGAGCTGCTCCAACGTGGCTTCGGCATCCAAAAAATGACGAAGTAGTATGAAGATGGGGAACAGGGCGTGCTCTGTTCCCCATTTTTGTTTAAGCGTTAAAAAAACAAAAATTACAAATTACAAATTCCAAACACCAAACAAATTCCAATATCCAATGACCAAAATCACATTTTGCCTCAAAGCTAATAGAGCAGCTTAAACCATAAAGGGGACGGCGTCCCCACCCTATAGGCGCCGTTCATGACATTTGAAAGGTACCATGGGGGAAAACTTTGTTTTTTTTGCGCGTTTTTACAGAATATTAATAAAAAAGGAGGAAAAATGACTAGGAAAGCGAGGTTTTTCAGACAAAGGCCTATCCTGGCCTTTTTGATTACCTTTGTGTGTGTGTTCGCCCTGGTAGGGATGTCCGCTGATTTGTCAAAGAAAAAGCTAGTCAAGAGCGAAGAGCGAATGATCGAATTGGCGAACTCGCGGGTTCGCATTTTACTTAAAGGGAACGAATCCTATCGCATCAGCCTGGATGGGAAGAGTTTCTCGAGGGAATTACCCCAGCGGCATGAGATCCGGCTGCGGGGCCAGGTATTCGATCCGCTGGCGAATCCTCCCCAAATGCCGGAGTTCACTAAAGCACAGGCACCGGGAGGTGTCAACCTTTACATGGTGCAGTGTGTAACCCAGGCCATCGAGGCGTATCAAAAGGAGATCACGGCCGCTGGCGGAGAAATTTGCGGTACGCTGCCCTATCACACCCTGATCGTGGCCATGTCCGGGGAAGCCCTGGGCAGCGTCCGGGATATGCCCTTTGTTCGCTGGGTGGGGCACTATCACCCCTACTACAAGTTGGAGCCGGGACTGGATGATGTAAGCCGGATGGCGGACACAACCAAAACCCGCTATTCCCTGTGGTTGGCAAAGAAAAATAAGAAAAATGAAGCAGCGGATTTCATCACCGGCATCGGCGGCGAAGTGGTATTAAAAGGAAAAGGCCGGCGTATGGAGGCCAACCTGGATTCCAATCAACTGCGGCAGGCGGCGGGCAATCCCTGGGTGCTGGCTGTGGACCGCTGGACCCCGATTGAAGAGGATATGAATATCGTCCGGGAAATTAGCGGGGCCAACTATTTAGAGGCGGTTCAAGGTTATACCGGTCAGGGTGTGCGAGGCGAGGTCTGTGACACCGGGCTGCGTACCACTCACGTGGACTTCCAGGCCAATCCACCTATTATCCACTGCGGCAACACCTCCAGCACCAGCCACGGCACATCGGTTTACGGTATCGTGTTTGGAGACGGTACGGGCGATCCCAATGCCCGTGGACTGCTCCCGGATGCGGAACAGCCGATTTTTGCCGCCTATAGTTGTATTGTGGATAAATACACCCATATCCAGGAGCTGGTGAATCCCACCGGTCCCTACCGTGCCGTGTTTCAGACCAATAGTTGGGGTAACCCTCGTACCCCCTACTACACCACCATCTCCGCCGAGATGGATGAGATTATTTTCGACCTGGATATACTGATCACCCAGGCCCAGGGCAACGGCTTGAACCAGGATTCACGGCCGCAGGCCTGGGCCAAGAACATCGTTTCCGTCGGCGGTGTGAGACACTACGACAACTACATCTGGACAGACGACTGCTGGTGCGGCGATGCCAGTATCGGTCCCGCTGCCGACGGTCGTATCAAGCCGGATGTGTGGCACTTCTACGACAATGTCTGGACTACCTATTACACCAGCGACACCGCCTACTGGAATTTCGGCGGCACCAGCGCGTCAACCGCCATTACCGCCGGCTATATGGGACTGATTTTCCAGATGTGGGCCGACGGTGTATTCTCCGGTGGTCCGGGACAGGCCCGGGATGTGTTTGACACCAGGCCCCATTTCACCACGGCCAAAGCGCTCCTGGTTCACTCTGCTTATCAATACCCCTTCAGCGGCACCAGCCACGACAAAACCCGGATGCACCAGGGTTGGGGTATGGTGGATGTCCGGAATCTCTACGATCTGGCCCAGGCTCATAAATGGAGCTTCCCGGTCCTTATCGATGAGAGTGTGGTGATCGCCCCCCTGGAGACCCATACTTACAGCGTAAACGTCAGCGCCGGCGCAGAGGCGTTAAAAGCCACCCTGGTATACGCGGATCCCCCGGGTGTGCCAGGTACTACGCCCCACCGCATCAACGACCTGTCGCTGAAGGTTACCGCGCCCAACGGGACAACCTTTTACTGGGGCAACAACGGCCTGGACAGCGGAGTGTGGTCCATCCCGGGCGGCAGCTCCAACACCATAGACACGGTGGAGAATGTGTTCATCCAGAGTCCGTCGGCCGGCTGTTGGACCATCGAGGTGTTGGCTGACGAAGTCGTGCAGGACAGCCATATAGAAACCCCGTCAATCGATGCCGACTATGCGCTGATCGTCTCCGGCGGGGAAGCCTGCCCATACCCCATGCCTCCGGCAGCTCCCGGAAACCTGGATGCTAAAGTCAAGGGGAAAAGCAAAATCGTTTTAACCTGGACAGATAATGCCGACAATGAAACCGGGTTTAGAATCTATAGGGGGCTCAGCGCCTCAAACCTTACTTTATATGATACTATCGGTGAAAATTCAATCGAATACATCGATACCGGTGTAAAATCCAAAACTACTTATTTCTATAAAGTATGCGCGTATAATGACGATGGTGAAGGTTGTTCCGGTACGGTTTCAGCGACCACAAAGTAAGCACTTACAGTGCGGTAATAGGCAACATTCTTTACATATTACGAAGATGGGGAATAGAGCCTGCTCTGTCCCCCATTTTTGTTGAAAAAGGAAAAAGGGGATAAAAAAAGATAGTTCGTTGCGCTCACAATTGATTGCCTGCCTGTGCGTGTCGCGTGTCCTAAGGAGCACGCAGACAGGGGGTGATGGGGTATTGGAATAATGCGGGAATGGGAAGGCGTCCTTCGGACAATTAAACGCCTGCGGCGGAGGCGTTAAAAATCATGTCCGCAGGACACCCCCTTATAGGGCCCCCGCGCCGCGGGGTTTGGAATTTGGGATTTGGAATTTGGAATTTCCCGGATAAGCCAGGTCCTTTTTGGTTCCGGCTTGTCCGGGCAGGGGCAGGGAAGATTACTGGTACGATATAAAAAAAAATTTAAATTCTTCTTGACAATTTGGTTTTATTTCTGGTATTGTAATCATGTTATGGTTTTAAATCAATTAATTGGAGGTAAAAGATGAAACCTTGTTTTTGTAGGATTATCTTAGCTATTTTGGTAATTGTTTTCGCCTGGTGGCATCCTGAGTGGGCGAAATATGCCCTGACTGTAATAGGTGTTTTATTGATCATTTTAAGCTTAACCACAGCTTGCTGTTGTAGAGCCAGACTCGAAGCAAAAGCGGAACCGAAAAAAGAATAAAATCAGGCACTGTCGCTGCGCGCTGGTTTTCAGTTTTCGCAACAGTTAAGCTGTTAAACAACGCAGAGAGCGCATTCTCCGCGTTCTCTGCGGTTAAATCAATCCAGCCAGTTTAACGAAAGGTGGTTTCTTGACTTTTTTTCATTTTTTTTTTGCCTGCCATGGAAATAGGTGAGTGAGTTAAGTGGGGTGAGTAGGGTGAGTAGGGAATTCTCTGTGACCTCTGTGTTCTCTGTGGCTATTTTCATTTATCTTTGGGTGAGGATATTACATTGCAGTTATGATTGACTGGCACCTTAATTCTTCGACCGGCCTCGTTTGTTGATTGAATCTAGCAACTCCATACCCGAGGATCCAATATCGGCAGGATTATCCATGATAAATATCAATGCCATTTTTTCTTCTTCATCCAGAGGTATAAACCTTACTATTCGCCAAACCGGGTTAAAAAGATTTCTATACCTCAGATAAAAATCATCTTCAGGCAGGATAAAAATTGTACCCTCTGATACGCATATTTCGCTTATTTCCATTGTATTAACCCGCATCTTTCTATATTTAGGCGTATGAAAGGCATTGAAGCGCCTGAATATTTTCTCACTGCATTCAATCTCAAGCTCAGTCGGCGTTATACGAATAACCGCTTTAAAATGTTTATCACCATCTGCGCTGGGAATTATTAGTTTCCCTGCTGCCTTGATCTGCCCCAATAAATGACCGGATACCAAAAAAATGATCAGTGTAGTTATTACTCCTTTGCTTATGGTTGTCATTTTCCCTCCTTTTTTTAGATCTATTTAAAATATTTTTGATACATATAATTTTGATTCCCATCATTAAGCCGCGGCAGCAGTGTGTCGAATTTTTTTTCTTTCCAGGGCTTGATTTTTTCACAGGCTGCGTGTATAATCCTGTTTTAAGGACGAGGTAATCATGGCTATTAATGCGCTGCCCCATTTAAAAAACCTCCATTGGTCTGCCTCCGGTTGTTCGCTGCAGGAAAATTATATTTCAATTTATAGAATAATTCAAGCTCAAAACGCAAAAAAAATTCAATACGTAGAATTTTTATTTACCCACGTCGAAAATTTGCCGCCAATAAATGCCTCCTCGTCGCCAGTCATGCGATTTCCTTGGCAATCAATGTCCTGCCAAAGAAAACTTTTCAGAAAATTTCTCGAATACACTATATTACAATAGGAGGTAAATCAGTATGAAATCTTTTAAATCTTTTCTTCTTCCCGAAATCAAACGCTTCTTTTGCAAACGAAATGCAATCATCGTGGGTTTGCTGTTCGGTCTCTCTCTTATCTTCGTACAGGTGGGAATCTTTCAGCATGTCAAAACCCTGGAACAAAAAAAAATCTTCCAGGACTGCGAGAAGCAAAAAGTCAGCCAATTCGTCAACCACCGTCAATACGGCACCTATGGATACAGGACAATATTTTTACCCGCTCCAATGGCGGTCTTTTTCATCGACAGCGGCATCGTACCCAATATGACATCCTACGTGGATGCCGGTGAACGGTTGAAAATTTACCTGCCTTTAATCGGGAAAAATATCTTCGACATTAAAAAAACCGGGTTCATGGATTTCTCAGGCGTTATCCTGTTTTTCGGCACGCTCATGGCACTGTTTTACGGGTTCGACACCTTTTTCAGCAAGGAGTATCTTAAATTCCTCTCCTCCCTGGCAAATCCCCGGACCGTATTCCTCTCCCTGGTGCTTTCCCGGACCCTTATTTTGGCAGTGGTGTTCCTGGTACTCTTTACCGGGGTCATTCTCTTAACCGTAATCAACGGGTTCCCTGTTCCCCTGGACCGCTATTTTTCGGTTTTCTTTTTTATGGTGCTCCTGCTTTCAATTTTTTTCTTTATCATGGGTACGGCAGCCAGTACATCTCAATCAAAAATCCTGGGAATTGTCATCATGATAATCACCTGGTTTATCCTGTTATTCATCGTACCACCGGCAGTGGATAAGTTTATTGCCTTGAAAGCCAATAATATAATCCCCCTTTACCGGCTTGAGATGGATAAATTAAAAATTGTAATGGATTTTGAAAGGCGTTCCATCAAAGAGGCCGGACCATTGGAGCAAGGGGAAAAAATAACCGACGCTGACAAAAAACTGGCTTTAAGCTACATTAACAATGAACTTAACCAGATCCGGTTAAAGGAAGAAAAAATGAAAAAACAAATGCGAGAGAATATATCCCTTATCCAGGGTCTTTCAATGGTTTTCCCCACCACCTGTTACCTGTCCGCCGTCAATGAGATCAGCAGCCGGGGATACGAAAATCTCCTGGAGTACTACGGCTTTGCCCTTGGACAAAAGCAAGAATTTGTAACGTACATTTTTGAAAAAGTCTATTTTTCAAATTTTTCTAACGTGGTCCCTTTTGCTGACGGTGATAAAAATATCTTCCACGCCGCCAGCCGCCTGCCCCGTGTTCTATGGTGGGGCCTGTTAATCAATCTCCTGTACATTGCCGCCCTTTCATGGTGGTCTTATATTCGATTTAAAAAAGCCCTGTCTAAACTGCCGGTTGAAAAAGAAGAAGAAACCGGCGAATCAACTGAATTTGAGACTGAAATTGAAGCGGCACTGCAATCAGGCCAGGGTTATTTCAACGTTTACCACGTGGATGGTGATGTTTATGCCAGCCTGGTGTACAACATCATCCGGGAAATAATAACTGCAATGAAGATAAAAATTTTCCAGTATATTTGCCACTTCAACCATTTTCCCCCCGATCTCAAAGTAGTCGATTTCCTGTCTTTAGTCAGGGGATTGGGCAGGCAGAACCGGGAACACAAAAAGGAGACCGGCGCCGGTGTTAACGTAACGATTGAAAATATATTACAAAAAAAGCTTAGAAAACTTACAAAGCCTGAAAGGGGCGAACTTATATTGGAACTCCTCCGCATGAAGCAGCAGCGTATCTACCTGGTTTACGATGCGGCAGTCAAAATGCCCGCGGATTTTGCTGTCCAATTAAAAGACAGGATGGAGGAATTGGCAGCTAAGGGCGCCGTGGTTCTCTACCTTACCACCGACGATATACTCAGCACCAAAAGCCACGACAAAGGCAAACATATTTATAAAAGTCCAGCCTGGTGCAGCGTGGTGGAAGACTTCAGGGAACATGGCAAGTCTAAGTAAAGCAGTTAATTTTTTAGCCACGAAGATACACAAAGATGCACAAAGAAGAAAAGATTAGAAGGTAGGGGACCAATAGATTGTAAGTGACTGTATGGTCCCTCTCTGCAGATGGTTTCAAAAATGAACATATCAATTGCTAATAAATTTAAAATCCTAAATCCCGCCGCTTCAAGCAAATCCAATTTGCCAAAATTCAAATGTTATTTTATTTTCTTCGTGTAACTTCGTGTACCTTCGTGGCTAAAAAAAAGAAAAAAACCTTTCGTGTACCTTCGCGGCAAAAATTAGAATTGCTGGGTTTTTGTACTTTACTTTCTTCTAAATTTCGCTATAATATAGTCGTCAGGCTGTTCGGTCATAAGTTAAGGCATAACACATAACAAATGAAGATGATAAAATGGCACGCGAAACCATACCGGAAATAGTGGAACTTGGAAACCGGCTCAAAGATCTCAGGAAAGCTTTGCACATATCTCAAAAAGATTTTGCCGCAAGCATCGATGTCTCGGCCAGTTTCCTGTCCGAAGTTGAAGCAGGAAAAACAAAACCCGGGTTCGACTTCTTCTACAATATTTCAAAAAACTTCAATGTAAATATGGCTTTCCTATTACATGGAACAGGAACCATGTTCCGGGAAAAACCCAGGGAACCATCCCTAGGTGATAAAAAAATCGGGGAACAGATCGAAACCCCTGAAGAGCTGATGTGGTATATTGAAAACTCGCGGCTTTTCATGCATACCATGCTGGGTTTTGCCACCAAGTTCCTCTATGACAACGAGAACATAATAAAAAAAGACATACAATTAACCCAATCCGGGAAGGAGAAAAAAGATGAATGATCAAAAAAAATCGGCGTATTTACAGTTTTTTATCGCATTAATTGTTATCGCTGCAATGGGAACGAGCGTATCTTCCTATATTGTATTAAATTATTCTGAAATTGCCTATGAAAGTTCTAACGAAAGCTCGATAGCTGTTGATGCATATATAGCTGAAAGTGCAGGATATTTTTTGAAGGGGTATTCGGATATCCTGCATTTTTTGAACAAAGTCGAGAGATCGGAGCTGGATGGGACCGATTATAATGAATTACTGGATATCCTCAACCAGGCCATTGGCAATATGGAGCAGGCAAGAATGGCGTACGAGAAGCTAACAAGGATCGCAAATGATTCACCCTATAACCCGGCCATCATCGATAGACTTTTAGCTTTTGATTACGAACGTTTTCAACAGGAAAACGAGTTGAACCGCGATATATTTACAAAAGTCAGGAAATACCTGGAAAAAGGAGATGTCAGGGGCATATATGCCAGGTTATTGGCATATACTACTAATATTCAAAATATATTAATTGAACTAAAATCAACCGTGGAAAGGGGAAAATTCCCAATTATCCGCGGCCTTTGGCAATTAAATAAGCAATGTTCCGAAGCACTTCTTTTCGGAGAAAACGTATCCGAAATATTTTTGACCATAAAAAGATCAAAATGAAAATAAAAAAATATACAAAAGAAGGAGAAAGAAAATGATTTATCAACAAAAACACATTTCTTTGAAAATATTTTGCTTAATCATTATAATGACAATGGGGGTTATATTATTCCCACGCGTGGTTGCTAATTATACAGATGGTGCCTATGACAATTCTGGAGAGAAATCACTATCAATCAAAACTTATATAGTAGAAAGTGGTGGATATATTTTAAAGGGATATTCAGACATATTTCTGTTTTTGAACAAAATCGAGATGTCGGAATTAAATGGAACCAATTACAGCGAATTACATGAAATTCTTGTCAAGGCAATCGAGAATATGACTATGGCTAAAAAGGCATACGAACAATTGATAACCACAGCAGGCACATCCGCGTATAACCCGGACGTAATCAATCGACTTATCACTTTCGATTATGAAGGTTTTCAAAAGGAAAAGGGGTTGATCGTTGATGTATTTTCTAAGGTAAAAAAATACCTGGAAAAAGGGGATGTCAGGGGTATTTATGCCAATTTATTGGCAGATAACGAGGATATTTTAAAAAAATTGTCCGAACTGGAAGCGACAGTGGAAGCAGGCAATTTTCCTCCTGTTGCCAACCTCTGGCGATTAAACCAGCAGTGCTCAAAAACCATACTATTCGGTCAATACGCTTCCGAAGTACTTAATAGAATCCTGGAGGGGAGATAGTGATACATGCGTTAAGAACTTGCTTTTCCTTTGAGTTTAAACGATTGTTCTCCATACAAAAAGGGCCGTTTATTCTTGTACTTTTATTTTTCTGCCTATTTTTCACCCAGCAGGGCATTCACGACCATAAAAATACGTTGAAACTTAAGGATACATTCCTGGAAAATGAACGGGCACGGTTACAGGAATTTGTGAATTACCGTCAACTTGGCACCTATGGTTTTCGATTGGTCTTTTTTCCTTCGCCATTTTCAATCCTGGCAATTAAAAGCGGGATTCTTCCCGGCATTACCTCTTATGTCGACGCTGGGGAGCGTTTGAAGATATACAATCCTTTAAAAGGAAGAAACCTGTTCCAGTTGAGAAAACACCTGTTTACGGATTTTTCCGGTTTTATCTTTTTTTTCGGTTCACTGCTGGCCCTTTTTTACGGGTATGAATCTTATTATAAGGAAAATTATCTAAAATTCCTGGCTTCTGTTTCAACCGGGAAGGTTACATTTTTTTCCATACTGGTATCTCGAATTTTAGTACTTCTTGTCCTGGTACTTATATTCCCGGTCTGTTCACTACTTCTTATTGCCATCAACGGCCTCCCCCTATTGGTTGACATACATTCACTTTATTTCATCCTGGTATTATTCCTTTTGTGTCTTTTCTTTTTTATATTGGGATCGGTGTTCAGTTATGTTAAATCGAAGATTGTGGGGATATCTTTGATTGCCGTTTCGTGGTTCTTGCTGGTGTTTGCCGTACCCGCAGCAATCGATTCTTACATCAGTGGAAAATCCGAACTTATCAAACCAGTGTATGTTCAAGAAATGGAAAAGCTAGAGATCGTAATGGATTTTGAAAAGTTAACCATAGATAAATTAGGAACTTTAGAGACGGGTAAAGAAGTGACAGAAGCTGACAGAGCTTATATGGCCAATTACATTGAAAATCAATTGAAAAAAATCCGGGAGCTTGAACAGGAATTGCTCACCCAGATGCAATCCGTCATATCTCATTACCAGTGGTTGTCCAGCATATTTCCCACCACGTTTTTCCAGTCCTCGATCAATGAACTCAGCAGCAAGGGGTATGATAACTTGATAGACCATTATAAATATGTGCTGGATTTGAAGCATCGATTTGTCACGTATATATTTGAAAGGGTGTATTTCTCCAACTTTTCCCGTGTCGAGCCTTTTGTGAAAAATGAGGAAAACGTGTTTTACGCTAAAAGCCGTGTGCCCGGCAATTTCCTGTGGGGCGTTTTGGTGAACCTTTTTATCATTTTACTTTTAACCTGGGTTTCCTATACCCGTTATAAAAAGCACCTGTACAGGGAACCGGAAAAACAACTCCCCCCCAGGGAACCCCCGGTAAAAGGCAAGGAGTACCTCCCTGCCATGGAAGTAAATAAAGATTGGTACACACCGGTGCACGTTAGAAACGAAGGTTTCAAAAACAGGGTTTACAACATTTTATCCGGGAGAAAAACCCCAACAACCATTAAGAATTTCCAGGATCGCTTATATATCGACTATATTGACATTGTAGAGCTGGAAAAACCCATGGATTTTCTATACCTTTGTTCACCGGACCAGGTGCCGGGTGACATAAAAGTAAAAAATTTCATCCTGTATTTGAGCCGGTTAAGTGGATTATCCGCCAAAGACAGGGATTCACTGCTGAGTCATGCCAGGTTAGCCCCATTATTGGGCAAACGATTCTATCAATTGGAATATTATGAAAAAAGCGAGATATTTCTTGTGTTAACGGACCTAAAAAATTGTGAATTTTATCTCATCGATAATATCGGTTTAAACATGTCATCCGGGTATATGGTGCGCTTTTCAGATAAGATGGATGAACTGAACAAGAGGGGTGCTTATGTGTTGTATTTGACCACTCAACCCACACCGGAGTCTTATTCGGATGAGAGTCATGAGGGCTACTGGCCGCCTATCAGATGGCATGAAGTGATCGACCTTTACCGGAAGAAGTAGGAACTTTGTTCGCTTCGCTCCCAATTGATTGCCTGCCTGTGCGTGCCCACGTGTCCTAAGGAGCAGGCAGACAGGGAATGATGGAATGTTGGAATATTGGATTAAGAAAAAATAAAACGGTGAAAGAAAAAATTCGCCATTCTATTGAAGCAGGTGAGAAAAGAGTCGACAGGCAAAAAGGCCAGGGCATGATCATTATCTGACAAAATATTTAACAATTTCCGCAGCTCCGTATTTATTTTTCTCACGCACAAAGATATAATCTTTCCAAACAGCCATAATGCTTCCTTTTAATTTCAGGTAAAAATTATCCAGGTAATTGCCTTTATAATCGAATACATCAATTAAAGTTCCCTTTTTATCTTCTGTTGATGTGACCACCCAAAGTCTATCTTCAAGAACGAAAAGGTCTTTTATGTCTTCAACATATTTTAGTTTTAGTTCCTTGTATCTTCTACCAGACAGCATAATATCATCATCTGAATAACTTTTTGGCTTAATGCGTTTATATTTTCTTGAAAAAACGTTAACAAGGCATTTTTTTTCCAGGTCATATATTTTAATTTGATATTCCGGTGTATGGGACAGCACCAGGTATCTGTTTTGGTACATTCTTGAAATAAATCTCCCTATACCCTTTGATGCTCTCCCTCCCTTAAACATAGCCACGAATTTTTTTACAGGAAATGAAACCAGCGTTTTTAGTATTTCTCCATTATCAGAAATCTCGACAATTTTGTGCATATCATCAGCAAAACCAGATTCACCTTTTACTATTGGAATACCGTAATTAACGATGTAATATTTGTTATTTCGATAGGAAAGCAGCATGCTGGAAAACAAATTCTTGTGTATCCTGAATTCTTTCACAAGTGGGCCTTTTTTTTCAAACCAGAGTATTTTGTGTGGCCGAACATTAAACACGATGATAAATTCGCCGCTTAACAGGTAATTTCTCATCGATACCATTTCGCCAGGTCCCTGTCCTTGCTTGTAGTAGTTGTTCAATAACTTCCCATTTTTGTCAAACCTCAGCAGTTGGTTATAATCCATCAGGAATATTTCGCATTCATCTGATATGCTCATTCCAAAAGGATATCTAAAGAAAAATCCTCCCTGTTCATCTGTAATACGCATCATTTCTTTCAATTTCAATATTTTCCCGGGTTTTTTACTAACAGGATTTACCTGGTCAAGTTTGGTTTGCTGGCAATAAAAATGAAATCCTGTAATAAAGAAAAATACAATCAAAATAGTTCTCTTCTTCATGATTGGACCTCATGGACATTTTTCAGCTTTAAAGGATCACAAGTAAAAGCTCTCTATCTTAAATACGATAGGCAATATTATCTTATACCTTTTTCAATTTAGTTTATTCAATAGGTACTTTTGGGCAGCAAGGAAAACAACAACAACTTTTACTACATTCCTCAAATTCAACAGCGCATGCGCAAGCAGTCCAGCCATTACAGCTAACGCAACATCTTCCATCACTGCAATTTGCTTTCCTTTGAAATCTTTTATGATCACTGACTATATCGATAATTTCAAATTGAATAGAATTAATAAGATCATCATCATTTGCATTAAGGCTCAATACCTCTACGGCGTTCATGTGTGCGATTTTCATTTTAGCATCGGTTATGGTAGGAACGAATCGATAATATTTGTCGTCTTTTGTGATAACAAGTTCCCCTTCCTCTGCGACTGTTGCCTTAAAGGTCGTGGAATCCGGCAGTGTAACAATCATAATAATCTTCTTAAGTGTTTCATCTGCCTTTCCCTGGAAAAACTGGGAATAAATTATACTTGATGCTACTAAAAACAATACCAAAAGCCTGATGGCTGAAAGAAGATTTTTTCTTTTCATGATTCTTCTCCTTTTTAATTTCGTTGTATTGTCAAATTCGTATTTACTTAAGTGCTCAAAAATGCCAAAATAAACCGTACCATTTTGAGATTCTTTTGTCAATATTAAAAAAGGTATTTTTTGGAGAAAAATCATTTTTTTACTTAATTTTCTGGGTCTTTAAAAAATTTGTGGGTAGACGAACGGCATTTTTCTAGCCTGGCACCTAATCTTCCGGGTATATGGTGCGGTTTTCAGATAAGATGGATGAGCTGAACAAGAGGGGTGCTTATGTGTTGTATTTTACCACTCAACCCACACCGGAGTCGTATTCGGATGAGAGTCATGAGGGCTACTGGCCGCCTATCAGATGGCATGAAGTGATCGACCTTTACCGGAAGAAGTAGGAACTTAGTTCGCTTCGCTCCCAATTGATTGCCTGCCTGTGCGTGCCCGCGTGTCATAAGGAGCAGGCAGCCAGGGAATGATGGAATGTTGGAATATTGGAATATTGGAATATTGGATTAAGAAAAGATAATGCGGTAAAAGAAAAAATTCGCACTTAATCCTGAAAATATCAAGCGATCAGCACATCTTTGAATACTTTTAAGGAATCCGGTTTTTCTGCTGTGATAATATTAAAAAGTCGTCAGGCAAACAATTTAATCGGAGTTATTTGGAAGAGGATGTTATTCTTTCAAGTTTGAGGAGGTCGGATTTCTCATTATTCTCTCTCTTCATGAAACAAACAGTTTCATTCTCATCCACGTCAATGTTCTTGTACAAAACAAAATTCCTGGTTATTCTCAATCCCTGAGATTTTAACTTGATTTCACAAATAGATTTACCTTTTTTGTTTAACAGCCAATAGTGTACTGGTTGATTTACATCATAACAGGGGGCCTCAAGTAGAATATTTCCATCAGGAGTTATAGAAAGACTACTTATATTGGGTTTTTTACTGAATACAGATTTTTTATATAGATCAAGGACTTTACCGGATATCCTGTACAATCCTGAGTGCCTTTTGTAAGCCGCGGATTCTTTTATGCTATTTTTCCAATTCTCCAGGTCTTTTTTTGTTACTTTTTCAGGGCCAGGGATTGGAGTTTCTATCTCTCCTACTTTTTCGCCTTCATAATCGAATATCTTTAAGTTAGGGCTTAATCCATCCGTAAAAATCACCATATTTGCGTATTGATGCCAGAGAAATTCCGGTGGAAAAGGGATGGTGATGTCAGCACCTGTAGAAACCATAGATATGCTTGATACATGGCGTCTGTGGAGAATTTCCCTTTCAATTATTCCTTTGCTGTTTATTATTACCAATTTTTTGGAGCTGTAGTATTCAAAATAATTTGATTTTTTTTTAACACTATTGACATTTGCATCATGGATTTCCGCAAGAAACCTATTACCAGGCAGCATGACGGTTTTCCACGTGCCATAATTCCCTTTTATATTGAGCTTAAAAACCTTTTCGAAATCACCGTTCAAATCGGTAAAAGTTATCCATCTATGGCCGTTGAAATATTCCGTAAAAAAGAGGAATTTTTTGTCCGCTGAGAAACCGAAAGCTCCCATTCGTTTCATTTGTCCAGGACCTTCCCCCTTTCCCCCGATTCTTCTTATATAACGTCCATCCTGGGAATAAACCTTTATATAATAATCCCTATAATCCGATGCATATATTTTCCCGTCAGGTCCTTCCTTAACTATACCGGGATATATCAATTCGCCGTCTATGAAATCACTATTCAGGGTTATAATTTCCTTCCCATAGAAAGTCCCAACACTTAAAAGAGTCAGTGATATATAAAATACAACCGATTTCATTTTTCCTCCTTGAGAACACATTTTTGGATGACCACTTTTCCTAAAATTCTTTATACCTTCGTGCCTTCGTGGTGAAAAACAGCTTATTTGTTACTGTCACCGGTAATCTCCATTTCATTTTCATTATTCATTTCTATCTCGTTTTTAATTTTATCATTTTAAAGACAAACTCTTAAAATGTCAATCTCCCGCAAATTCCAATGATAACGGGTTTTTTCCGTATTTAACTTTTTTTCTAGCCTTTACTTTCCCGGTAATAGTCAGTATAATAATGGATGTGTAATACCAAACAATCTTACTGATAAATGGTAAGGCGAAAAAAAAAAGATGACGAAAGACAAAGACGAGCTAATCCAATTTGGGCAGCGGGTCAAACAAGTCAGACAACACCTGCACATTATTCAAAAAGACTTTGCCAGGCAACTGGGTATCTCCGGGGGGTTCCTGTCAGAACTGGAAGCAGGCAAAACCAAGGCAGGTTACGATTTCTTTCGCAATATTACCACACGTTTCAATGTCAACCCCCTTTACCTGTTCCTGGGCCAGGGAGAGATGTTCATGAAACCCGCTGCGGATGAAAAACAAAACAGCGAAGAAACAATCGATTACGGACCGGACAGCGCCCTTATCCGGCAATTTTTTCACACCTTCAGGCAAATACCGGTAGTGCGCTTTGCTGTGCTGGAATTCTATAAGAGCTATATGTACAATAAACGGGATATGATCAAACACGAATTGGAATTATTGAAAGAAAAAGAAAAAAATAACAACGGGTAAGCATCGGGATACTTCCTCAAGGAAGCCTGATGTCTCAATTAAATCCTTTTCTCCACGATCTTCAGATAAAAAAAATAAAAAAAAATTTTTTTTCCTCTTGACATCTATTCGATTTGTGCTATAAATATTTCGATATGGCGAACAAAAAAATTTATTTTGGCTGCTTTGTTTTTGTAAATCGAATAATATCGGCGATTACTACAATATTGCTGAATCATTTTTCGTGTCTATCCAATGTTCAAAAAGAACAAATAAATCATAAAAGAAAAAAAATACAAATAGGAGGTATTAAGTATGTCTAATAAACAAGACTACGAAACGAAAATTGCGGTTATTACGGCCATCGGTGATGATCAGATCAAAGCCCCCAATAACATCCCAGTGGATGTGTACATCCAGGAAGCAGAGAATCTATATCTCTGGTCCCAGGAGGATAAAGATGCACTGATGGCTAAAGGATTAGCCCTGGAGCTGATGGATGATATTCCCATTCGTGCCGGTGCTTTAAGAGAAGCTGAGTCCCGTTGGAACCTCAAGCGCTTTACCCGTAAAGAAGCGGAAAAGCAGTGGAAGGAGCAATCGCCCCTGGCTTTTGAGTTCAGGGATAAACTTCTATTTGATCTTCGTTTTGCTTTTCGCAATGATGACGATCTTTTGGGAAAACTTAGTGACATTGCGGAAGGATACAGCAATGCGGATATGATCCAGGATTTAAACGATCTGAGCGTACTGGGCTTGGAGCACCCGGACTTACTTGCTGCTGTTAATTTCGATATGACTCTTCTTGACCAGGCGGCTCAAAAGGCTGATGAATTGGCCCAATTGCTGGCCGCAGCTACTGGTGAACGAATCGATACCAGCGAATCCAAAAAAATTCGCGATCAGGCCTATACACACTTGAAAGAAGCTGTGGACGAAGTTTATGATTTCGGTCAATATGTTTTCCGGGACAACGAGGAGCGGTTGAAAGGATATCGAAGTAACTATTTAAGGAGGATGAGACTCAGCAGATCAGCGACACTGGAACCTGAACCTGAACCTGAACCGGCAGTTGTAGAGGGGCAAACCGCAAGCGAAACCGCGTAAGAACGGTTTAAGAATGTCCGAAGAGGTCCCCTTATCCTGTTGCTTAGGAAGGGGACCTCTTTGTTATGAAAGGGGAAAAAGCCGCATGGGAAGATGGTTCCAGGGCTGTGGGAAGGTGGTTCCTAGGCCGTAGGAAGGGGTACCTAGGCCGTGGGAAGATACTTCCTAGGCCGTAGGAAAGGGTACCTAGGCCGTAGGAAAACACTTCCTAGGCCGTAGGAAGG